>NZ_JAHVCI010000130.1:0-1656 GCF_019265565.1 Cellulomonas sp. PS-H5 | reverse complement strand
CAGAAGCTCCTTAGAAAGGAGGTGATCCAGCCGCACCTTCCGGTACGGCTACCTTGTTACGACTTAGTCCCAATCGCCAGTCCCACCTTCGACGGCTCCCCCTGCGAACAGTTGGGCCACCGGCTTCGGGTGTTACCGACTTTCGTGACTTGACGGGCGGTGTGTACAAGGCCCGGGAACGTATTCACCGCAGCGTTGCTGATCTGCGATTACTAGCGACTCCGACTTCATGGGGTCGAGTTGCAGACCCCAATCCGAACTGAGACCGGCTTTTTGGGATTCGCTCCACCTCGCGGTATCGCAGCCCTTTGTACCGGCCATTGTAGCATGCGTGAAGCCCAAGACATAAGGGGCATGATGATTTGACGTCATCCCCACCTTCCTCCGAGTTGACCCCGGCAGTCTCCTATGAGTCCCCGGCATGACCCGCTGGCAACATAGGACGAGGGTTGCGCTCGTTGCGGGACTTAACCCAACATCTCACGACACGAGCTGACGACAACCATGCACCACCTGTACACCGACCTTGCGGGGCAACCATCTCTGGAAGTTTCCGGTGTATGTCAAGCCTTGGTAAGGTTCTTCGCGTTGCATCGAATTAATCCGCATGCTCCGCCGCTTGTGCGGGCCCCCGTCAATTTCTTTGAGTTTTAGCCTTGCGGCCGTACTCCCCAGGCGGGGCACTTAATGCGTTTGCTGCGGCACGGAACTCGTGGAATGAGCCCCACACCTAGTGCCCAACGTTTACGGCATGGACTACCAGGGTATCTAATCCTGTTCGCTCCCCATGCTTTCGCTCCTCAGCGTCAGTTGCGGCCCAGAGACCTGCCTTCGCCATCGGTGTTCCTCCTGATATCTGCGCATTCCACCGCTACACCAGGAATTCCAGTCTCCCCTACCGCACTCTAGTCTGCCCGTACCCACTGCAAGCCCGAGGTTGAGCCTCGAGTTTTCACAGCAGACGCGACAAACCGCCTACGAGCTCTTTACGCCCAATAATTCCGGACAACGCTTGCGCCCTACGTATTACCGCGGCTGCTGGCACGTAGTTAGCCGGCGCTTCTTCTGCAGGTACCGTCACTTGCGCTTCTTCCCTGCTGAAAGAGGTTTACAACCCGAAGGCCTTCATCCCTCACGCGGCGTCGCTGCATCAGGCTTGCGCCCATTGTGCAATATTCCCCACTGCTGCCTCCCGTAGGAGTCTGGGCCGTGTCTCAGTCCCAGTGTGGCCGGTCGCCCTCTCAGGCCGGCTACCCGTCGTCGCCTTGGTAGGCCGTTACCCCACCAACAAGCTGATAGGCCGCGAGTCCATCCCTGACCGATAAATCTTTCCAGACGCATCAGATGCCTGAGCGTCACGTATCCGGTATTAGACCTCGTTTCCAAGGCTTATCCCAGAGTCAGGGGCAGGTTACTCACGTGTTACTCACCCGTTCGCCACTGATCCACCCAGCAAGCTGGGCTTCACCGTTCGACTTGCATGTGTTAAGCACGCCGCCAGCGTTCGTCCTGAGCCAGAATCAAACTCTCCGTAGATGTCTCATTGGCAACCACCACCCGAAAGCGGCGATCCACCGACACACGAAACGACCCCCACCCGCTGGCGAGCGAGGATCAGTCAATTCGGCTGCTAAAGAAGCCACCCGACGGGGTCGG
>NZ_JAHVCI010000013.1:0-82919 GCF_019265565.1 Cellulomonas sp. PS-H5 | reverse complement strand
GCGCGGCGCTGCGCGCGGCGGTCGACGGCGGCGGGTCCGGCCCGTCGCTCCGGGAGCTCGCGGGCGGCATCCGGTCCGGCAGCGGCGCGCTCTCGGGCGCGGTCGGCGACCTCGTGACGGGGCTCGACCAGCTCGCCGCGTCGTCGGCGGCGGTGGCCGCGGGGGCCGCCGGGGTCGCGGGCGGGGCCGGGCAGGCCGCGGCGGGTGCCGGCGCGCTGTCCTCGGGCGCGGCGGGCGTCGCCTCCGGTGCCGCGGGCGTGGCGACGGGCGCCGCCGGACTCGCCTCCGGCTCCGCGCAGGCCGCGACGGGCGCGGCCGAGCTGGCCTCGGGCGCGCAGTCCGCCGCCGACGGCGCGACGTCGCTGTCCGGCGGCGTGTCCACGCTCGCCTCCGGGCTCGCGCAGGGTGCGCAGCAGGTCCCGACGTACGACGACGCGCAGCAGTCCGCGCTGACCGCCGTGGTGCCCGCGCCGGTGGTGGCCGACGACGCCTCCGCCCCGCTCGGCCCGCAGGACGCGGTCGTCGCGCCGGTCGTCGTGCCGCTGGCCGTGTGGCTCGGGGCGCTCGCGGTGTTCGTCGTGCTGCCGGCGGTCCCGCGCCGCGCGGCGTACGCCACCGCCGGCGCCGCGGGTCTGGCCGTGCGCGGCTGGCTCCCGGCGGCGGCGCTCGGCGGCGTGCAGGCGCTGCTGCTGGCGGCCGCGCTGCCGCTGCTCGACCTGCGGGCGGTCGACCCCGTCGGCGCGGTGCTGGTGACCCTGGTCGGCGCGGCGTCGTTCGCGGCGGTGAACCAGGCGATGCGCGCGCTGTGGGGCCGCGCGGGGCTCGTGGTGTCGCTCGCGTTCCTGGCGCTGCAGGCGGCGTCGGTCGGGGTGCTGGTCCCGGCCGAGACGGCGCCGCCGTTCTTCCGCGCGGTCGGCGGTGCGCTGCCGGTGCCGCAGCTCGCGACCGCGCTCCAGGTGCTCGTGCTCGGTGTGGACGGCTCGTGGATCCGGGCCGTCGCCGGGCTGCTGGCCTGGGGCGTCGCGGGCCTGGGTCTGACGGTGCTGGCCGTGCGCCGGGTGCGCGTGCGGGTGCCCGCACGTGACCTCGCCCTGGCGCGGGCGGCGTGACCCGCGCCGTGCCGGCGGGCTGATCCGCGGACACCGGGTCCGGGCGCGGCCGGCGTGCGGCAGGATGGCCCCATGCGTATCCATGTCGCCGCTGACCACGCCGGGTTCGAGCTCAAGGTCGCGCTGGTCGAGCACCTGCGCGCCGCGGGGCACGACGTCGTCGACCACGGGGCCGCCGAGTACGACCCGCAGGACGACTACCCCGCCGTGTGCTTCGCCGCGGGCGAGGCCGTGGTGGCCGACCCGGGCAGCCTCGGCGTCGTCATCGGCGGGTCCGGCAACGGCGAGCAGATCGCCGCGAACAAGGTCACCGGCGTGCGTGCCGCGCTCGCGTGGAACACCGACACCGCGCGGCTCGGCCGGCAGCACAACGACGCGAACGTCGTCGCGATCGGCGCCCGGCAGCACTCGGTGGACGAGGCGCTGGAGCTGGTCGACGTGTTCGTGAACGAGCCGTTCTCCCAGGACCCGCGGCACCAGCGCCGGATCGACCAGCTCGCGGCGTACGAGGCCGCGCGCGCCTGACGCGCCGCGCACCTCGCCTCGCGCGGAGAACCGCCGAGATGGCAACTCTCGGCTGTCTCGCGGGCGCCGCGGACAGCCGAGAGTTGCCATCTCGGCGAGCGGGGGTCGCTCAGAACACCCAGGGGCACACCGGGGCGACCGGCCAGCCGAACGCGGTCGCCGCGCGGTGCAGCGCGTCCGGGCGCGCTGCCGTGACCTGGCCGGCCGCCGACAGCGCCGTCAGGCTGCGGCCGCCCAGGTAGGCGGCGCCGAGCTCGCGGACGTCCAGCACGAGGTCCGGCGCGTCCGTGCCGGCCGGCTCGACCCGGGCGGCGTAGGTGCCGTCGGCGCCGGCCTCGCCGGTGACCAGCCGCCACGCGCCGTCGTTGCCGGGCAGCAGCGCGTCCCGCACCCCGAGCACCACGTCGACCGGCGCCGCGTACCGGCGACCGGTGAGCGCGGCCGGCACGTCGAGCAGCCGGACCCACAGGTTGTCGCTGACCTTCGGCACGGGGCGCCGGGTGTCGACCAGCAGCGCGAGCAGCGGGTCGTCGACGGGCAGCATGTTCGAGGTCACCGTCGTGGTCAGGTCGAGGTCGAGCAGCATCGACCACAGCCGGTGCGCGGCGGCGGCGTCGACCGAGGCGGCGAGCCGCACCTGCACCGGGTACTCGGGGCCGCCGTCGCCCCAGGTCTGCGTGCGCCGCAGGATGGCGAACGCCCGCGCCGCACCGTCGGCGGCGTGCACCGTGACCAGCCGCGCCGGCTCGCCGCCGTTCCGCCAGGCCGCCGGGTCGGCGGCCGCGATGCGCCGCAGCGCGTCCGAGCCGCGCCGGATCCAGCCCGGCCGGCCGGCGCCCGCCGCGGCGTACACGTCCTCGACCAGGCCCTCGTGCGCCGCCGGGTCGAGCGTCGCGAACCGCACGGTCAGGTCCGCCGACCCCGGCACGTCCCGCAGCGCGGCGCCGCGGGGCAGCGTCAGGCGGACGTGGTCCGAGGCGGAGCCGTAGCCGTACCGGCCGTAGATGCCCGGCTCGGCGGCGAACAGCGCCGACACCGGCTCGCCCCGGCCGAGCGACCGGTCGAGGTGCGCCCGGATCATCGTCGACAGCAGGCCGCGCCGCCGGTGGTCCGGCCGCACCCCGACCCAGGTCAGCCCGGCGCACGGCACCTCGCCGCCGGGGGTGGGGAGCGTGAACGCGTACGAGCCGTGCACGGCGACGACCTCGCCCGCGTCGGTCTCGACCGCGACCGCGCGGTCGAGCGGCACCGCGAACGGCACCTCGGCGTCGTACGCCGCGTCGTGGGCCTGCTCGGCGAACGCCATGGCGTCGACGGCGCGGTACTCCGCGACGCGGTCGGCGGTGATCTCGAACAGGCGGTACCCGGAGGTCGTGGCGGTGCTCATGGCCGCCATCCTGCTGGCCGGCGTCGGGGCGGGTCACGCGATTTCGGCCGCCGACCCTGCCGTGGCGGCACCTGGCCGAGCCCTCAGGGTGCTGGGTACCCTCGCGGCGTGACCCCGCCCGCCCCGCGCCGACGCCGGGCCGCGAGCGTGCTCGACCGGGTCCGGGCGTGCCTGCGCCGGTACGGCGTGGGGTCGCAGCCCGCCCTGACGACGATGCTGGTCGGCCTGACCCTGCTGGCGTCCGCGGGCATCGTCTGGGCGCGGCCCTGGGTGCCGCCGTCGACGTTCATCCTCATCGAGCTGCTGGGCGCGTTCCTGCTCCGGATGCGCGGGATGGTCGTGCTCTGCGCGGCGATCGTCGTGCAGTTCGTCGCGATCCCGCTCGCCGGGCTCGGGGACTTCACGCCGGGCACGTTCGTCCTCCAGGGCATCGCGATCGGCGCGCTGCTGGCCTTCGCCGCGCACCGCGAGCGGCTCGGGCTGCAGGGCGCGCCCGGCGAGCTGATGCTCGTCGACCTGCGGGACCGGCTCGCCGCGCACGGTGCGGTGCCGGCGCTGCCCGACGGCTGGACGGTGCAGACGGCGCTGCGATCCGCGCACCGCGAGGCGTTCTCGGGGGACTTCGTCGTCGCGGCGCCGCGGCTGCAGGGCGCCGTGCTGGAGATCGCGCTCGTCGACGTGTCGGGCAAGGGGCAGGACGCGGGCGTGCGCTCGCTCCAGCTCTCCGGCGCGCTCGCCGGGCTGATCGGCCAGCTGCCCGCGCCGGACTTCCTGCCGGCCGCCAACGCCTACCTGCTGGCGCAGGACTGGGACGAGGGCTTCGCGACCGCGGTGCACGTCAGCCTGGTCCTCGCGACGGGGGAGTACACGGTGTACTCCGCGGGCCACCTGCCGCCGGTGCACCTCGATGCCGGCTCCGGGGCCGTCGACCTGGTCCCGGCGAGCGGCGGCCCCGCGCTCGGCGTCCTCGAGGGGGCGGTCTTCCCGTCGGTGCGGGGCCGGGTCGACCCCGGGGACATCCTGCTGCTGTACACGGACGGCCTGGTGGAGACCCCCGGGGGCGACCTCGACCTCGGCATCGACCGGCTCTGCGGCGTCGCCGAGAGCGTGCTGTCGACCGGGCGCGGGGACGCCGACGACGTCATCGCGCGGGTCGGTGCCGGCGAGGGCGACGACCGGGCGCTCGTGCTGGTGCGGAGGGGCTGAGGCGTGGACGAGGCGTACCTGGAGGCGGTGCTCGACCTGGTCGACGCGATCCCGTCCGGCCGGGCGATGACCTACGGGACGATCGCGGAGGTGGTGGCGGACCGGTTCGTCGCCGAGGGGCTGCCCGCGCGCGGCGGGCCGCGGCAGGTCGGGCAGATCATGTCCCGCGGCGGGTCCGGGGTGCCGTGGTGGCGGGTGGTGAACGCCGCGGGGTCCCCGCCGGCGCACCACGCGCGGGCGGCGCTGGAGCACCTGCGCGCGGAGGGGACGCCGCTGTCGGCGGACGGCACGCGGGTGGCGCTGCGCCGGGCGATCTGGTTCCCGGACGACTGACCCGGCGACCCCGTCGCCGGGCGTCGTGCTCGTGCCCCGGGCGTCCCCCACGCCGAGATAGGACCCCCGGCGCGAGGTAGGACCGTCCTAGGTCCTACCTCGGCGCGGAGGCCCTATCTCGGCGGCTCGGGCGTGGCGCGCGGGGCGGTCGTCAGTGCGCCGCGACCGGCGCCTCCGCCGGGGCGCCCGCCGGGGCCGGGGCCAGCTCCGCGCGGGCCTGGCGGTCGGCGCGGGTGCGGAACAGCAGGGCCGCCATGACGGCGCCGCCCGCGAAGATCACCGCCGACCACGCGTACGCGGTGTCGAAGCTGTGCAGCGCGGCCTGGGCCGCGACCTCGGGCGTCACCGGCGCGTGCTCGGCGAGGTAGGCCGAGGCGGCGGTCGCGGCCAGCGTGTTCAGCAGCGCGGTCCCGATGGCGCCGCCGACCTGCTGGCTCGTGGACACCAGGGCCGAGGCCGCACCCGCGAGCCGCGGCTCGACGCCGAGGGTCGCGAGCTGGAACGACGCCGGCATGATCGACGCCATCCCGATGCCCATGAGGATCAGGCCCGGCAGCACGTGCGCGGCGTAGGTGCTGTCCAGCTCGAGCCGGGTGAAGGTGAGCATCGCGACGGCCGCGAGCAGCATGCCGATCGGCACCAGCACCTTGGGCCCGAACCGCGGGATGAGCAGGTTCGACTGGATCTGCGCGGTGACGATGATCGACAGCACCATCGGCAGGAACGCGACGCCGGTGCGCATCGGGGTGTACCCGAGCGTGGTCTGCAGGTAGTAGGTGAGGAACAGGAACACGCCGAACATGCCGGACCCCGCGACGAGGATGCCGAGGAACGACGCGCCGCGGTCCCGGTCCACCACGACGTCGAGCGGCAGCACCGCGTTCGGGGCGGTGCGCTGCCGGGCGACGAACGCGACGAGCAGGACGGCGCTCGCGGCGAGCGAGCCCCAGGTCAGCGGCGAGTCCCAGCCCTGCGGCTCGGCCTGGGAGAAGCCGAACACCAGGGCGAACAGCCCGGCCGAGCCGAGCACGACGCCGGGGACGTCCAGCCGGTGCCCCGCGGCGCCACCGGCCCGGGGGAGCAGGATGCTGCCCGCGACCACGGCTATCGCGGCGATCACGACGTTGACGTAGAGGTTCCAGCGCCAGTCGAAGTTCTCGGTGAGGTAGCCGCCGAGCAGCAGGCCGATGGCGCCGCCCATGCCGGCGATCGCGCCGAAGATGCCGAACGCGCGGGCGCGCTCCTTCGGCACCGTGAACGTGGTGGTCAGCACAGACAGCGCGGCGGGGGCGAGCACGGCGCCGAACACGCCCTGCAGCGCGCGGGCCGCGACCAGCAGCTCGAACGTGCCGGCGGCGCCGCCGAGGGCCGAGGCGACGGCGAAGCCGACCAGGCCGATGAGGAACATGCGGCGGCGGCCGAACATGTCGGACAGCCGGCCGCCGAGCAGCAGCAGGCTGCCGAAGGCGAGGGCGTAGGCGGTGACGATCCACTGCCGGTCGTTGTCGCTGAAGCCGAGCTCCGCCTGGGCGGAGGGCATGGCGATGTTCACGATGGTGGCGTCGAGGACGACCATCAGCTGCGCCAGCGCGACGGTGGCGAGGACGAGCCAGCGGCGCCGGTGCGGGACGCCGGCCGGGCCGGCGGCGGGCGCGGCCGGGGTGGTGGGTGCGGCGGATGAGGACATGCGGGTGCTCCGGTCGGGACGACGGTGTGGGGGGATGGCACGACGGTAAACCAGGACCGGCCAGTTTCGAAACCCCCGAGTCTCGATTTGTTTCCACGGCGCGCGGCGGGCATGATGGCGATGTCGAGAGGAGCCCGGATGGCCGCGCGCGAGGACGTCGCGGCCGTCGGCGCGCCCGAGGACGGGGCCGGCGTGCCCGCCGCCCGTCGGCCGGGCCGGCGCCGCGACGAGTCGAAGGACGAGGTCATCCTCGCCGCGGCCCGCGAGCTGCTCATCGAGCGCGGCTACGACGGCATGACCATGGACGCGGTCGCCGAGCGCGCCGGGGCGGGCAAGTCGACCGTCTACCGCCGCTGGTCGTCGAAGGTGCAGCTCACCGTCGACTGCCTGCTGTGCGCGAAGCAGATGACGATCGACGAGGTCCCCGACACCGGGTCGATCCGCGACGACCTGCTCAGCATCTTCGTGCGCGCCACCCGGATGAAGAGCGACGACCTGATGACCGGCCTGCTCACGGCGGTCCGCGAGGAGCCCGAGGTGCGTGCGGTGTTCCACGAGCAGTTCGTGGCGGGCCGGGTCCGGCTCGCGCGCGAGGTGCTCGAGCGCGCGCGGCTCCGCGGGGACACGGCGCCCGGGGCGGACCTCGACATGATCGCGGCGGTCGCGCCGGCGATGGCGCACTACCGCAAGGTCGTGGCGCACCGGCCGATGGACGCGGAGTTCGCCGAGCGGCTGATCGACACGATCATCCTGCCGCTGGCGACGGGCCGCCCGGCGGACGCCGCGGCGGGCGAGCAGGCGCTGCTCGCCGATGCGCGCTGACGCGCCGCCGCTCGCCGCTCGCGTCGCCCCGCGCGCCCGCCGCCCCGCTCCCGCGCGTCGCCCTCCGCCGCGCGCACCGACGCCGAGTCTCCGTTCTTCGTCTGCGCGCGACCGCGGAGGCAGAGACGCGAAAGGGAGACTCGGCGTCAGGGCGCCTACGCGAGGGCGCGCTTGCTGCTGATGACGCCCGTGTCGAAGCCCGCCAGGTGCAGGCCGCCGTGGAACCGGGCGTGCTCGATCTTCACGCAGCGGTCCATGACGACCGTCAGGCCCGCCGCCTCGCCGCGCTCCGCGACCTCCTCGTGCCAGGAGCCGAGCTGCAGCCACAGGGCCTTCGCGCCGACCGCCAGGGTCTCGTCGAGCACCGTGGGCAGGTCGTCGTGCCGGCGGAACACGTCGACCAGGTCCGGGACGACCGGGAGCGCGTCGAGCGACGGGTAGACGGGCTGGCCCAGGATCGACGTCTCGCGCGGGTTCACCAGGTAGACGTCGTACGGCGTGCTGGACAGCAGGTACGTCGTGACGAAGTACGACGCGCGGGCCGGGTTGTTGGACGCGCCGACGATCGCGATCGACCGGGTGCGGCGCAGCAGTGCCAGGCGGTCGGGGGCGCTCGGGCCCTGCCAGGTGCGCTCGGGGGTGGTGGTCATCAGTTCGCCTCCGGGACAGAGCAGGACGCGCCGCCGGCGATGCCGGTCACGGCCGCACCGACGACGGGCGCGGCGGGGACGCTCGGGCGCGCTGCGGCGGCCGCGGCCCCGCCGGTGGCGCCGTCGGACGCCTCGCGCGGCGCCGTCGCGACCGTCAGCGCCTGGTCCAGGTCCCAGAGGATGTCCTCCGGGTCCTCGAGCCCGACGCTGATCCGCACCAGGTCCTCGGGGACGCCCGCCGTGGCGAGCTGCTCCGCGGACAGCTGCTGGTGCGTGGTCGACGCCGGGTGGATGACGAGCGTGCGCGCGTCGCCGACGTTCGCCAGGTGGCTCGCGAGCTGCAGGTTCTCGATGAACCGGCGGCCGACCTCGCGGCCGTCGCGGTCCGCGGTCGCGGCGAGCCGGAACGCGAACACCGACCCGGGGCCGAGCGGCAGGTAGCGCTGCGCGCGCTCGTGGTGCGGGTGCGACGGCAGGCCGGCCCACTGCACCGACGTGACCCGCGGGTCGGCCTCCAGCCACTCGGCGACGGCCCGGGCGTTCGCGAGGTGCGCGTCGAGCCGCTGGGGGAGCGTCTCCACGCCCTGCAGCAGCTGGAACGCCGACTGCGCGGACAGCGACGGGCCGATGTCCCGCAGCTGCTCGGAGCGGAGCTTGGTGAGGAACCCGTACTCCCCGAAGTTCTCCCACCACTTCACGTCGTTGTACGACGGCACGGGCTCGGTCATCTGCGGGAACTTGCCGTTGCCCCAGTTGAACCGGCCGGACTCGACGACGACGCCGCCGAGCGTGGTGCCGTGCCCGCCGAGGAACTTGGTGGCGGAGTGGATGACGATGTCGGCGCCCTGCTCGATCGGCCGCACCAGGTACGGGGTCGACAGCGTGGCGTCGACCACGAGCGGGACGCCCGCGGCGTGCGCGACCTCGGCCAGCCCGGCCAGGTCGGCGACCTCACCCGACGGGTTGGCGACGACCTCGGTGTAGACGGCCTTGGTCTCGGGGCGGATCGCGGCGGCGTAGTCGGCCGGGTCGGTGCCCGCGACGAACGTGGTCTCGACGCCGAACCGGCGCAGGGTCACGTCGAGCTGGGTCACCGTGCCGCCGTACAGCTGCGCCGAGGCGACGATGTGGTCGCCGGCCCCGACCAGGGCCGCGAACGTGATGAACTCCGCCGCCATGCCGGACGCGGTGGCGACGGCGCCGATGCCGCCCTCGAGCGACGCGATCCGCTCCTCGAACGCGGCGACCGTGGGGTTGCCGAGCCGGGAGTAGATGTTGCCGTACTTCTGCAGCGCGAACAGGTTCGCGGCGTCGGTGGTGTCGCTGAACACGAACGACGTCGTCTGGTAGATCGGCACGGCGCGCGCGCCGGTCGCGGCGTCGGGGATCGCCCCGGCGTGGAGGGCGCGGGTGCGGAAGCCGAAGCGGTGCTCGGAGCTCATCAGGCGGTGGCCTCCTCGGCCTCGGGGATCGGGGCGAGGCTAACGCCGTCACGCAGCAGCGCGGCGACCTGGTCCACGGCCCAGGGGTTCTGCAGGGAGGTGACGTCGCCCAGCGGCCGGCCGTCGTGCAGCTCCGCCAGCAGCCGCCGCATGATCTTGCCGGACCGGGTCTTGGGGACCTCGGGGACGAGGACGACGTGCTTCGGCTTGGCGACCGGCCCGATCTCGCGCTGCACCTGGGCCCGCAGGTCCTCGCGCAGCGCCTCCGCGGCGGCCCGCCAGGCGGCCAGGTCCTCGACCGGGCCGGGCGCGACGGCCGGGACGACGAACGCCGCGACCGCCTGCCCGCCGACGGCGTCCACGACGCCCGCGACGCCGGCCTCGCCGACCGCCGGGTGCGCCACGAGGGCTGACTCGATCTCGATGGTCGACAGCCGGTGGCCGGCGACGTTGACGACGTCGTCGACCCGGCCGAGCAGCCACACGTCGCCGTCGGCGTCCCAGGACGCGCCGTCGCCGGCCAGGAAGTAGCCGTGCGCGGCGAACGGCCGCCAGTAGGAGTCGCGGAACCGGGCCGGGTCGCCCCAGACGGTCCGGGCCATGCCGGGCCAGGTGCGGTCGAGCACGAGGTAGCCGCCGGACCCGCGCGGCACCTCGGCGCCCGCGTCGTCGACGACCTTCGCCGAGAACCCGGGCAGCGCGCGGGTGGCCGAGCCGGGCTTCAGCGTCGTGACGCCGGGGAGCGGGGCGATGACGGCCGCGCCGGTCTCGGACTGCCACCACGTGTCGACGACCGGCGCGGTCCCGGCGCCGAACTGCTCGCGGAACCACACCCACGCCTCGGGGTTGATGGCCTCGCCGACGGTGCCGAGCAGCCGGACCGTCGACAGGTCGTACCCGGCGGGCAGCCCCTCGGGGAACCAGGTCATGAACGTCCGGATCAGCGTCGGGGCTGTGTAGTAGACCGTGACGCCGTACCGCTCGATGACCTCGAGGTGCCGCTCGCGGTGCGGGGTGTCCGGCGTGCCCTCGTAGATCACCTGGGTCAGCCCGTTGCTGAGCGGGCCGTAGATCTCGTAGGTGTGCGCGGTGACCCAGGCCAGGTCGGCGGTGCACCAGTGCACGTCGTCGGGCTTGGCGTCGAACATCGCCCAGTGCGTCCAGGACGCTTGCGTGAGGTAGCCGCCGGTGGTGTGCACGAGGCCCTTGGGCTTCCCGGTGGTGCCCGAGGTGTAGATGATGAACAGCGGGTGCTCGGCGTCGAAGGCCTGCGGCTCGTGCTCGTCCGACGCCGTGTCCACGACGTCGTGCCACCAGACGTCGCGCCCCTCGGTCCAGGCCACGTCCTGCCCGGTGCGCCGGACGACCAGCACGTGCTCGATGTGGTCCAGGCCCTCGACCGCGGCGTCGGCGGCCGACTTCACCTCGACGGCCTGACCGCGGCGGAACTGGCCGTCGCTCGTCACGAGCAGCTTCGCGCCGGTGTCCTGCACCCGGAACCGCACGGCCTCCGCGGAGAACCCGCCGAACACCAGCGAGTGCACCGCGCCGATCCGGGCGATCGCCAGCGTGACGACGATCGTCTCGGCGATCACCGGCAGGTAGACGACCACGCGGTCGCCGGGCCCGATGCCGAGGTCGGTCAGGGCGTTGGCCGCTCGGGACACCTCGCGCTGCAGGTCCGCGTAGGTGATCGAGCGGCGGTCGCCCCGCTCGCCCTCGGCGTGGATCGCGACCTTGTCGCCGCGTCCGGCGGCCACGTGCCGGTCGACGCAGTTCACCGCGGCGTTGAGCCGCCCGCCGACGAACCACTGCGCCTCGGGCACGGTCAGCTCGCCGTCCGGCCCCTCGACCGCGGGGGACCAGGTGTGCGCGGTGTGCCACGGCTCGGCCCACTCCAGGCGGCGGGCGGCGTCCTCCCAGAAGCCCACATGGTCGGCGTCGGCCCGCGCCCGCAGGCGCTCAGCCTCCTCCGGTCCCACGTTCCAGTCGCCGGCCGGGGCCGGGTACGCGCGGGTCTCGGTCTGCAGCGCGGCGATCGTCGCGCTCGTCGTGCTCGTCATGCCCACCTTCTCAGCAGCGACTTCTCGGCCAGGCCGATCAGCGCGTCGGTCAGCTTGCCCAGCAGCGCCAGCAGGACGATCGCGAGGATCATCCGGTCGACGCGGCCGTTGTTGCCGGAGTCCATCAGGAGGAAGCCGAGGCCCATCGACGACGCGATGAGCTCCGCGGCCACCAGGAACAGCCACGACTGCGCGAGGGCGAGCCGCAGGCCCGCGACCACGGACGGCACGGCCGCGGGGAGCTGCACGGCGCCCAGCAGCCGCGCCCCGCGCAGCCCGTACGCGCGCCCGGCCTCGACCAGGTGGGCGTCGACGTGCCGCAGCGCGGCGACGACGGTCGTGTACACGGGGAAGAACGCCCCGATCGCGATGAGGGTCAGCTTGGACTCCTCGCCGATCTTCATCCAGAGGATCAGCAGCGGCACCCACGCCAGCGACGGCACCGCCCGGATCGCGCCGAGCACCGGCTCCAGCAGCGCGCCGGCCAGCCGGGACAGGCCGACGACCGACCCGACCGCGAGGCCGAGCGCCGCGCCGATCAGGAACCCGAGGACGACGCGCTGCGTCGAGATCGCGACGTACTGGCCGAGCAGGCCGCGCTCCGCGAGGTCGACCGCGGCCGTCCAGACGGACGCGGGGCTCGGCAGCTGGTACGGCGCGACCAGGCCCGACGTCGTGACGACCTGCCACGTGACGAGCAGGACCGCGGGGACGACCAGGCCGAGCGCGACGCGGACCGGGCGGCGGGACAGCGGGCCGGCGCCCGGCCGGGCGGGGAGGCCGAGGCTGAACGGGTTCAGCCCGGGCAGCGCGCGGCCGCGGGCGTCCGTCACCGGCGCGCTGGTGCCGGTGATCGTGCCGAGGACGGGGGACATGGCCTGCTCTTCCGTCGGGGGTGGTCGGTGGTGCCGGTGCTGGGCCGGCGTCCGCGACGGGACGCCGGCCCGGTGCGGGTCAGTCCGCGATCGTCGACGGGTCGGCGTTCTCGGCGAACTGCGGCTCGAACAGCTCGTCGAGGGCCGCGTCGACCAGGTCCTGGCTCGACACGTCGCCGGACTCGACGAAGATCGGGCCGACCACCTCGAGCACGTCGCGCTGCGCCTGGCCGGGGACCGGGTCGATGTCGAGCGTGGTGCGCTCGGTGATGACGGTCTCGGCGACGGCCGGGTCGATGCCGGCGACCTCGGCGAGGATGCTGACGACCTCGTCGGGGTTCTCCTGCGCCCAGGCGCGCGCCTTCTCGTAGGCGTCGACGACGACCTGCGCCAGGTCCGGGCTCGCGTCCAGGAAGTCCTGCGTCGCGTTGAGGAAGCCGTAGGTGTTGAAGTCGACGTTCCGGTAGAGCAGCGTCGAGCCGGCCTCGGCCTCGCTCGCCGCCATCAGCGGGTCCAGGCCGGACCACGCGTCGACCGAGCCGTTCTCCAGCGCGGCCTTGCCGTCGGCGTGCTGCAGGTTCTGCACCTCGACGTCCGCGGGGTCGACGCCCGCCTCCTCCAGGGACTGCAGCAGGAAGAAGTACGGGTCGGTGCCCTTGGTCGCCGCGACCGAGCGGCCGGCGAGGTCGGCGACGTCGGTGATGTCCGAGCCGGCCGGGACGACGAGCGCGGCCCACTCCGGCTGGCCGTAGATGTCGATGGTCCGGATCGGCGAGCCGTTGGACCGGGCCAGCAGCGCCGCCGAGCCGGCGGTCGAGCCGACGTCGATCGCGCCGGCGCGCAGCGCCTCGTTGGCCTTGTTCGACCCCGCGGACTGCACCCACTCGACGTCGACGTCGTCGCCGAGCGTCTCCTCCAGCCAGCCCTGGTCCTTGATGACCAGGCTCAGCGGGTTGTAGGTGGCGAAGTCGACGGTCAGCGTGTCGGCGCTCCAGCCGTCGGCGGCGGCCGCGTCGCCCGCGGGCTCGTCGGCCTGGGCGGCCTCGCCCTCGCCGGCCACGCAGCCGGCGAGCAGCAAGGTCGCGGCGACGGCGCCGGCGCCGAGGGCGATCGGGCCGCGCAGCCGGCGACGGAGGGCGGTGGTCAGGGCGGTCATGGGGTGCTCCAGGTCGGTGTCGGGGGATCGGGGTGGTGCGGGTCAGATCGAGTGGTGCGCGTCGGGGTCGTGCGACGGGTGGTGCGAGGGCACGCCGAGGCCGTCCAGCAGCTCGGCGCGCAGCTCGGCGAGCCGGGCGTCCGCGCGGTCGCGGGGCCGGTCACCCGGGACGGTGATGACGGAGCGGACCGAGGCGGCGTCCGGCGCCGCGGGGTCGAGGGCGCCGAGCAGGACGACGCGGTCGGCCAGGTACAGGGCCTCCTCGACGTCGTGCGTCACCAGCAGCACGGTCGTCGGGCGGCTGGCGTGCACCTCCAGCAGCAGGTCCTGCATCCGCAGCCGGGTCAGGGCGTCGAGCGCGCCGAACGGCTCGTCGAGGAGCAGCACCCCGGGCCGGCGGGCGAGCGCCCGGGCCAGGGACGCGCGCTGCGCCATGCCGCCGGACACCTGCCGCGGGCGCAGGCCCGCCGAGCCCGCGAGTCCGACGAGGTCGAGCAGCCGGGCGACCTGCTCGCGGGACTCCGCGCGCGGGGTGCCGCGGGGGACGCCGAGCGCGACGTTGTGCGCCAGGGTCCGCCACGGCAGCAGGCGCGGCTCCTGGAACGCGACCGCGGTGCGCGGGTCGTACGGCGCGACCGGCGCGTCGCCGATCAGGATCGATCCCGCGTCCGGGGCGTCGAGGCCCGCGACCTGGCGCAGCAGCGTCGACTTGCCGCAGCCGGACGGGCCGATGACGGCGACGATCTCGCCGGCGGCGACCTCCAGGTCGAGGCCGGCGAGCACCGGGCGCGGGCCGGACGGGGTCGCGAAGGTGCGGGCCACGCCGCGGAGCGCGACGGTGCGGGCGGCGGCGCTCGCGGGATCGGCGGCGGAGCTCGGGGTGGTGGCGGTCGCGGTGGCGGCGCGCGCGGCGGTGCCGGCGCGGGCCGTGGCGGTGCTGGGGGCGGGGGTCATGGGGCTTCCCGGGTCGTGGGGCCACGTGGACGCGGCGCGGTGCGGCGGGGCCGGGGCGCATCGCACCGGTGCGGGTGCGCGGGCGACGGGCCGCGGGCGGGCGGGGTGCTGCCGGGGCGCGGCCGGTGGGCGTCGGGAGACGCGGGTCAGGCGGCGCGGGAGGTGCGCGGACAGCTCGCCGAGGGGCGACAGCAGCGCGCCGAGGCGGACATCGGCAGGCCCGGGCGCTGGGTCGTGCGCTGCATCGACCGGGCCACGGGCCGCCTCCTTCGCATTGTCTCGCCTGGTGAGACGCAGGTGTTCACGTCTCGGGATCACCGCCGACAGTAGCGTCCGGCGTGCGGCGCGACAACCCCGCCGCGCCGCGCGCGCCGCGTCCCTCGCTCCCGCCCGCTCGCCTCCACCGCGCGCGCCTCGGGCTCCTCCGCGCGTCCACCCTGCGCGTCCACCCCGCGCGTCCACCCCGCGCGCCCACCGCGCGCCAACCGCTCGCCAACCGCTCGCCGAGACGGCAACTCTCGGCTGTCGTCGGTCGCCCGAGCACAGCCGAGAGTTGCCATCTCGGCGAGAAAGCGGCGTCAGCGGCGGGCGGCGCGCAGCGTCAGGTGGACCGCGATGCCCGCCAGCAGGCCCCAGAACGCCGCCGAGACGCCGCCGACGCTCACACCCGACACCGTCACCAGGAAGGTCACCGCCGAGGCCTCGCGGTGCCCGGCCGGGCCGAACGCCCCGCCCAGCGACGCCGCCAGGGTCCCGACCAGCGCCAGGCCCGCCGCCGCGGCGATCAGCCCCGCGGGCGCCGCCAGCGCCACGGCCGCCACCGCCGCCGAGGCCACGGCGAGCACCACGTAGCCGCAGCCCGCCACGACGGCCGCGCGCCACCGCCGCCGCGGGTCCGGACCGCCCTCGGGCCCGGCCGCCAGCGCCGCGCTGATCGCCGCGAGGTTGATCGCGTGCCCGCCGAACGGGGCGGCGAGCACGGTCCCGGCACCGGTCACGAGCATCACCCGACGCAGGGGAGCGGCGTACCCGAACCCGGCCAGCACGGCGACGCCCGGGATGTTCTGCGACGCCATCGTCACGACGAACAGCGGCACCGCGACCGAGACCACGGCGGACCAGGACGGCTGCGGCGTCGTCCAGGTCAGCGACGGCACGAGGTCAGCGGCGTCGAGCGCGCGGACGCCCGACGAGGCCACGGCGATCGTCACCGCGAGCCCGATCGCCGCGGGCGTGGCCCAGCGCGGCGCCAGCCGCAGCAGCACCAGCCACACGACGACCACCGGCCCGACCAGCAGCGGCCGGTCCGCGACGGCGAGCACCGGCTGCAGGCACAGGTCGACCAGGACGCCCGCGAGCATCGCGTTCGCCAGCGGCACCGGGATCAGCCGCACCCAGCGCTCGAGCCGGCGCCACAGCCCGACCGCGGCGAGCAGCACCCCGCACAGCACGAACCCGGCGACCGCCTCCGGCCACCCGCCCGCCGCGGTCCCGGTGGTCGCGAGCAGCGCCGCGCCGGGGGTCGACCAGGCGACCGTGATCGGCAGCCGGGTGCGCCAGGCCAGCAGGATCGTGGCCGCGCCCATCGCCAGCGTGACGGCCAGCAGCCCGGACGCCGCCTGCGCGGGCGTCGCCCCGACCGCGCGGAGACCGCCCAGCACGACCGCGAACGCACTGGTGAAGCCGACGAGCGCCGTGACGACGCCCGCGGCGACGTGCGTGCCCCCGTCCCGCGCCGCGAGGTCGGAGGCGGTCGGGGCGGCCGCGTCGGCCGGGGCGTCATCGGGCCGGGTCACGCGCCGCACGGTAGCGCCGCGGTGTGTCGGCCGCGTTGCGGCGTCCGCGTCCGGCGTCCGCGTTGCGGCGTCCGCGCCCGAGGTCGTCGGTTCCGTCCACCCGAGGGGGTGCGGAACCGACGACCTCGGGCGGAACCGACGACCTCGCCCCCGGCGCGTCAGCCGAGCAGGCCCGCGATCTGCTCCAGCTGGTCCGGCGCCGCCTGGACCAGCAGCGTCGTCACCGCCGTGCCCCGCCACGCGGCTGCCTGCTCGCGCACGTCGTCCGGCGTGCCGACCAGCGCCACGTCCCGCACCAGCTCGGTCGGCACCGCGGCCGCGGCCCGCGCGCGGTCGCCCGCCAGGTAGTGCGCCTGGATCTCCGCGCACGCCTCCGCGTAGCCGAGCCGGGCCAGCGCGTTCGCGTGGAAGTTCGCCCCCTTCGCGCCCATCCCGCCGGCGTACAGCGCGACGAACGGGCGCACCGCGTCCGCGGCGGACTCGACGTCGGCGCCGAGCACCACCGGCACCGTCGCGGTGACCTCGAAGTCCTCGACCGGCCGGGTGCCGGCGAGCCGGCGGTCGAAGCCCTCGGCGAGCAGCCCGCGGAACTCGTCGTCGAGCCGCGGCGCGTAGAACAGCGGGAGCCAGCCGTCGGCGATCTCGGCAGCGAGCGCGATGTTCTTCGGCCCCTCGGCGGCGAGGTGGATCGGCAGGTCGGCTCGCAGGGGGTGCACGGTCGAGCGCAGCGCCTTGCCCAGCCCGGAGCCCTCGTCCGCGGGCAGCGGCAGCCGGTAGAACGGGCCCCCGGCGCGCACGGGACCCTCCCGGCGCAGCACGTCGCGGACGATCGCGACGAACTCCCGGGTCCGGGCGAGCGGCCGCGGGTACGGCTGCCCGTACCAGCCCTCGACGACCTGCGGCCCGGACACCCCCAGGCCGAGCGTGAACCGCCCGCCCGACAGGTGGTCCAGGGTGAGCGCGGCCATCGCGGTGGCGGTCGGGGTGCGGGCGGCGACCTGCGCGACGGCGGTGCCGAGCCGGACCCGCGACGTGCGGGCGCCCCACCACGCGAGCGGCGTGAACGCGTCGGAGCCGTACGCCTCGGCCGTCCACACGGACTCGAGCCCGAGCCGGTCGGCCGCCAGCACCGCCTCCGCGGCCCCGGGCGGGGGACCCGCCGACCAGTAGCCCGTGTGGTAGCCGAGCCGCATGCCGCCTCCTCGTCGTCGCGCGCTCGCCGGTGAGCGCGGCCGCGGCCCATGCTGCCGTGCGCGGCCGCGCGGCGCGAGGAGGTCGGGCGCGCGCGTCAGCCGAGCGACGGGTCGCCGGTCAGCCAGGTCAGGTGCGGTGCCACGGCGGGGAACCCCCAGCCGAACAGCCCGACGAGCACCGCGGCCAGCACCACCAGCGCGAGCAGCACCCGCACCGGCAGCGGCCCCGGCAGCCGGCGGAACAACCACGCGTACATCAGGCGCCTCCCAGGGCGAGGACCGGCTCGGGCGTGCCCTCGGCCCGGTCGAGCCAGCCGACGAACGTGGCGTAGGTGATCCACCGCTGGTCGTTGCCGAACTCGCCGAGGGTCCGCGAGTGGCAGGTGGTGAGCGTGAGCAGCCGCTCGGTCGGGGCGACGCCGGGCTGCCCCGGGACGGGCGCGAGCACGGACGACTCGGACGGGTCGACGACCTCGTGCGACGTGACCTCGTAGACGTACCAGGTGCTGGCGGTCTCGATCACGACGGGGTCGCCGGGGACGAGCTTGTCGACGTGCCGGAGCGAGTCGCCCCAGGTCCGCCGGTGCCCGGCGAGCGCGACGTTGCCCACCTCGCCGACCTGCTGCGTCCCGGTGTAGCGGCCCGCCATCGCGCGGTCGAGCAGGTCGGGAGTGGTGCCCTCGACGACCGGCATCGCGTTCCGGGTCAGCCCCTCCCAGCGCGGCACGGTGAGCACGCCGATCACCTCGCCGTGGGCGACCGCCTCGGGGACCGGCGGGTCGTCGGTGCGCAGCTCGGCGGTCGTGGCGGCGGCGGGCGGGAGCGCGGCGCGCACCTCGGCGAGCACGGCGTCGGCGTCCTGCCGCGCGGTGACGGTCGTCCACCAGAGCTGCCACACGAGGAACAGCGCGAGCAGCACGCCGAGGGTGATCAGCAGCTCGCCGAGCACGCCGGTCACCGACACCGGCGCGGGCGCGCGGCGGGCGCGGGCCGCAGCGCGCGGCCGGGCACGCGGCGGCGCGGGGGCGGGTGCGGGCGGCTGGGTCACGCCGTCGACGCTAGGTGCGCCGCGCACCACTCAGTCGGCGACTGAGTGGTGCCGGGCGGTCCCGTGGGTGGGCGTCGGACAGACCCGGGTGGGCGCGTCGGTGCCGCCCCCGGTCCGCGCACAGGCCTCCCGCACCGGGCCGACATCCGTGGGCCCTAGGGTGTGCCCCGGGCGCCCCGCCGTCGTCGCAGCCCGCCCACCGATGCACCGCACCACGGAAGGACCCCGCCCATGCCCGGCGCCGCCCACCACATCGCCCTCGTCGCGCACGACAACAAGAAGGTCGAGCTGCTCCGCTGGGCGGAGTTCAACCGCGGCACCCTGTCGCGGCACCACCTGTACGCGACCGGCACCACCGGCACGATGCTGGAGTTCGAGCTCGGCCTGCCGGTGACGCGGCTGCTGTCCGGCCCGGTCGGCGGCGACCAGCAGATCGGCGCCAAGATCGCCGAGGGCACCATCGACATGCTGGTGTTCTTCTGGGACCCGCTGGAGCCGCAGCCGCACGACCCCGACGTGAAGGCGCTGCTGCGGATCGCCGCGGTGTGGAACGTCCCGATGGCGGCGAACGTGGCGACCGCGGACATGCTGATCTCGTCGCCGATGCTGGGCGAGGAGTGGACCAGCCGCCCGGAGATCACCCCGCGCGCCTGGGACGGCGGCTCCCCGGTCGCCTGACCGGCGCCCGCGCACGCCCGTCTTACGCTTTCCGGCCCCGCACCCTGCGATCGCAGGGGGCGGGGCCGGAAAGCGTAAGACCAGGGGTCGGGCGCGGCGCGCGAGGCGGCGCGCGCCGACCCGGACCGTCGTCAGATGTAGATCGCCGGGTCGTCGATCTCCGGCTCCGGGGGAGCGGAGCTCGGCTTCTGCCGGATCTTCGCCGGGACGCCCACCGCCACCGCCCCCGCGGGCACGTCCTTGAGGACCACCGCGTTGGCGCCGACCTGGGCGCCGTCGCCGATCCACACCGGCCCGAGTACCTTCGCGCCCGCGCCGATGACGACGTGGTCGCCGACCGTCGGGTGCCGCTTGCCGCGCTTCATCGTCTTGCCGCCGAGCGTCGCCCCGTGGAACAGCACCACGTCGTCGCCCACCACGGCGGTCTCGCCGACGACCACGCCCATGCCGTGGTCGATGAACAGCCGCCGTCCGATCGTCGCGCCGGGGTGGATCTCCACGCCGGTGACGGCCCGGGACACCTGGGACAGCAGCCGGGCCGGCAGCCGCAGCGCCGGCTCGCGCCACATCCGGTGCGCCACCCGGTGCACCCACACCGCGTGCAGGCCGGGGTACGCCAGCGCGACCTCGACCCGCGACCGCGCGGCCGGGTCCCGGCGCTGCGCGGCCTCCAGGTCCTCGCGCAGCGTGCGGGCGAACCGGCGCAGGCTGCGCCAGTGCTCGCCGGCGCCGGTGGGCCCGGTCGCCGCGCGGGGGGCGGAGGACGCGCGCGCCGGGGTCGGCACCCCGCGGCCACCGGGCCGGGAGGTGCCGCCCGTGAGCGGCGGTCGCGTGGTCGAGGTCATGGCGATCAGTCCAGGAGGTCGGCGTACAGGATGGAGGAGAGGTAGCGCTCGCCGAAGGACGGGATGATCACGACGATCAGCTTCCCGGCGTTCTCGGGGCGCTTGCCGAGCTCGATCGCGGCGTGCAGGGCGGCGCCGGAGGAGATGCCGACGAGCAGGCCCTCCTCCTTCGCGGCCCGGCGCGCGACGGCGACGGCGGTGTCGGCGTCCACGTCGATGATCTCGTCGTAGACGCCGGTGTCGAGGATCTCGGGCACGAAGTTCGCGCCGATGCCCTGGATCTTGTGCGGGCCGGGCTGGCCGCCGTTGAGGATCGGCGACTCGGCGGGCTCGACGCCCACGATCTGCACGCCGGGCTTGCGCTCCTTGAGCACCTGGCCGACTCCCGTGATCGTGCCGCCGGTGCCGATGCCGGCGACCAGGATGTCGACGCCGCCGTCGGTGTCCGCCCAGATCTCCTCCGCGGTGGTGCGGCGGTGGATCTCCGGGTTGGCCTCGTTGGCGAACTGGCGGGCGAGGATGGCGCCCGGGCGCTCCGCGACGATCTCGTTCGCCCGGTTGACGGCGCCCTTCATGCCCTCGGACGCGGGGGTGAGGATGAGCTCGGCGCCGTACGCGCGGAGCAGCGCGCGCCGCTCCTTGGACATCGACTCCGGCATGGTCAGCACGACGTCGTAGCCGCGGGCCGCACCGACGAACGCGAGCGCGATGCCCGTGTTGCCCGACGTCGCCTCGACGATGGTGCCGCCCGGCTTCAGCTCGCCCGAGCGCTCCGCCGCGTCGACGATCGCGACGCCGATGCGGTCCTTCACCGAGCTGGCGGGGTTGTAGAACTCGAGCTTGCCGACGACCGTCGCGTCGACGCCCTCGGTCAGCTTGTTGATCCGCACCAGCGGGGTGTTGCCGATGAGCTGCGTCGCGTCGTCGTAGATGCGTGCCATGTCAGTCCGTCCTTGGGGGTGTCGGCGGTGCAGGGAGCACGGCGCGGGCGCGCGCCCGGCCGCGGGTCGAGGGCGAGCGCTGGCCCGGGGTGGGCCCGGGTCGGGCCGGGAGCCGGCGTGCGGCGGTGCGGCCAGCGCTCTAGAGACAGCGACAGCGGCGCGCTGCGGGGGTGCGCGGGGCGGGGCGCGACGGGAGGAGCGCGGTGCTCGGCGCGAGGCGCATGCCCGGTCCCCTCTCCCTGGTGGTCGGCACCCGACAGCGCCGACAGTAGCGCCAACGCACGCGGCCCCACAAAGATGCCCGGGCGCCCCGATCGGGTGGTCCCCGGACCCCGGCGCGGGCCCGGACGACGGCCGGCTTCCACCCCTCCACCGTGCGGTACCGCCGGGCGCGCCGCCACCGGGAGCAGGGACGACGCCCCGGCGCGCCCCTGCCCGCCGGCGAGCGCGGGTGGCAGGATCGCCGCCATGCGGGTGGACGACGCGGCGGAGGACGTGCTCGGCGGCGACTGGGTGCAGCGCACGCTGCACCTGCGCCCGGACGCCCAGGGCGACGCCGTCGCGACCCTGGTGCACCGGCGGGACGCCGGAGGCGACCGGGCACGGCCGGCCGTCCTCTACGTGCACGGGTTCGTCGACTACTTCTTCCAGACGCACGTCGCCGACGCGCTCGCCGACCGCGGCTACGACCTGTACGCCCTGGACCTGCGCGACTACGGCCGGTCGATCCGCGCGGGCCGCGAGCCGAACGACACCCGGTCGCTGGCGGTCTACGCCGAGGAGATCGACGCCGCGGTCCGCCTGGTCCGGGAGCGGCACGACCAGGTCGTGCTGCTGGGCCACTCCACCGGCGGCCTGATCGCGGCGCTCTGGGCGCAGCACCGGCGCGGGCGCGGGCTGGTGGACGCGGTGGTGCTCAACTCGCCGTGGCTGGACGTCCGCGGCTCGTTCGTCGAGCGCACGGTCCTCGCCTGGACGATCGAGCACGTCGTCGGCCGGGTCGCCCCGCGCCTGGTGGTGTCGCACGTCGGTGAGCACTACGGCCGCGCGCTGCACGCGGACGGCGGCGGCGAGTGGACGTACGACCTGGCCTGGAAGCCGTACGCGGGGTTCCCCGTGCGGGCGGGGTTCGTCCGCGCGATCAAGCGCGGGCAGGCGGAGGTCGCGCGCGGGCTCGACCTCGACGTCCCGGTGCTGGTGCTCGCGTCCGACGCGTCGGGGCCGGACGACCGCTGGCACGACGGGCTGCTCACGACCGACTCGGTGCTCGACCCGGCGGACATGCGGCGGCTCGCGCCCCGCCTGGGCCGGGACGTCACGTACGAGGAGGTGCCGGGCGGCGCGCACGACCTCGCGCTGTCCCCGCTGCCCGCGCGGACCCGCTACCTCGACGAGGTCGTCGGCTGGCTGGACGTGACGCTGGCCCGCGGCTGACCCGCGCCCCCGCCGCGAGCAGTACCCACGCAGCGGTGGCGGGCGCACCACCCACCGCGTCGCGGGCCGTGTACTGGTCCGACCATGAGCGACACCGATGTGCAGATGCCGGGGACCGCGAACTTCCGCGAGGTCCGCGCCACCGTGGCGGACGGGTACCGGCTGCGCCCGGGGCACCTGTTCCGCTCCGACGCGCTGTCCCGGCTCGGACGCGAGGGGCGCGCCGCGCTGACGGCGCTCGGGATCCGGCGGGTCGTGGACCTGCGGTCCGACCGGGACCGCCGGCTCGGCGGCCGGGACCGGCTGGGCGGCGGCGTCGAGGTGGTGCGCGTCCCGATGCTCGGCGGCTCCGCGGCGAGCTTCCTGGGCTCCTGGGAGCTGCGCGACGTGTACCGGGAGATCCTGGTCGCGCACGGCCCCGAGGTGCGGGCGGCGGTGCGTGCCGTCGCCGGGTCGCCCGGGCCGGTCGTCGTGCACTGCACCGCCGGCAAGGACCGCACCGGGATCGTGGTCGCCCTGGTGCTGCTCGTCCTCGGCGCCGACCGGGACGAGGTGGTCGCGGACTACGCCGCGAGCGAGGGGAACCTGGCCGGGGAGTGGACCGACCGCATGCTCCGGCGGCTGCGCCTGCTGGGCGTCCGGCCCGACGCGCGGTTGCGGGCGATGATCGGCAGCAGCCCGGCGGCGGTGCTCCGGGACGAGCTGGCGTGGCTCGACCGCGAGCGGGGCGGGGTCGCGGGCTACCTCGCGTCGGTGGGCGTCGGCGCGGGCGACGTGGACCGGCTGCGCGCGGCGCTGCTCGTGCCGGCCTGACCCCGGGACCGGGACGGCGGCGTCGGCGTCAGAACAGCGGCCAGGGCACCGCGGGCATCTCGCCCTCGGGGCCGGGGAACCGGGGCTCGCGCAGCAGCCGGTCGCAGCGCGCGGCGAGCGCGTCGACCTCGGCGGGCGCCAGCAGCGCCCCCAGCAGCCGGCCGAGGTCGCCGTCCAGCCCGGCGCGGACCCGCTCCACGCCCGCGACCTCGTCGGCCGTCAGGTCGTCGCCGAGCCAGCCCCACAGCACCGTGCGCAGCCGGGGCTCGACGTGGAACGTCACGCCGTGGTCGACGCCGAGCCGCCGGCCGTCCGGCATCGGCAGCACGTGGCCGCCCTTCCGGTCCGCGTTGTTCAGCAGGACGTCGAGCACGGCCATCCGGCGCAGCGCGGGGGAGTCCTCGTGCACGAGCGTGACGGGGTCGCCCTGCTCGTCCCCGCCCTCGAGCACGGTGCGGGCGCCCGCGGGCACCTCGGCGGACGGCACGACGTCGACCGGGTCCTGCTCGCGGTCCGGCTCCTGCCACAGCTGCGCCATGCCGGGGCCCAGAGGTCCGTCGCGCAGCCAGGTGCGGGGGACCACGCCCCAGCCGGTCGCCTCCGACACCAGGTACGCCGCGACCTCGCGGTGCGCGAGCGTGCCGTCGGGGAAGTCCCAGAGCGGCTTCTCGCCCGCGACCGGCTTGTAGACGACGCGGGTGCCGTCGATCTCGGCGAGGAACGTCGCGTTGGACGCCACCGTGATCCGGCCGAGCACCTCGAGCGGGCCGCCGTCGAGGTCGGGCGGGGTCACGGCTGACATGCGGCCCATGCTAGGAGCGGGCGCGAGCCCGGGCCCGCTCGCCGGGCCCGGACCCGCGCGAGCGCGTCACATCGGCTCGGCGATCTCGCGCCCGTGCGCCGTCAGCGCCCAGATCACGAACACGTCCAGCGCGATCACGACCAGCGCCCACACCGGGTAGTACGGCAGCCAGGCGAAGGACGCGAGACCGCTGACGACGGCCATGATCACGCCGATCGTCCGGGCCCAGACCGCGCCGCTGAACACGAAGAACCCGGCGAGCGCGACCACCGCCCCGAGGATCAGGTGCACCCAGCCCCACGAGGTGACGTCGAGCTGGAGGACCCACTCCTCGCCGGCGACGTAGAAGGTGTCGTTGACCAGGGCGACGATGCCCTGGAAGACGTGCATGACGCCGATCATGATCATGATCGTGCCGGCGAAGACGGTCATGCCGACCGCCAGACCGCTGCGACGCTCGCTCATCGCGGTTCCCCTCCCGCTCCGGGCCGACCGGGCCCGGCGGGCCCGCTGCCGGGACCGACGCTAGGGAGGGGTGGGTGGCGGCGGCATCACCCGCACCGAGTGGCTGCGCGGGGGCGCGCCGCTCAGCGGAGGTCGGTCGCGCCGCAGACGTGGCCCTCGGGGTCCATCGGCTCGCCGCACCGCGGGCAGGCGGGGCGGCCCTGCGCGACGACCCGGCGGGTGCGCTCGGCGAACGCGCGCGCGGAGCCGACGGGCAGGCGCAGCACCATCGCCTCCTCGGGCTCCGGGTCCTCCGCGGCCAGGCGCTCGGCCTCCTCCTCGGAGTCGACCAGCACGAGCGGGAACGCCTCGACGACGATCTGCCCCGTCGCCTTGTCGAAGTGCAGGCGCATCTGGCCGAGGCGGAAGTCCTCCTCGACGGGCTGCTCGACCGGGTCGGCGTCCACGAGCTCCGCGAACGCCTCGGCGGGCACGCTGTACGGGTTGCCGTCGGTGGTCATGAGCTCGTCGAGGATCTCGTCGATCTTCTCGGCGAGCGTCGACGCCCACTCCTTCTCCATGGCGACCGAGGTCAGCCGGCGCCCGGTGCGCGCCTGGAGGTAGAAGGTGCGGGCCCCGGGCCGGCCGACGGTGCCGATGACCGCGCGGTCGGGCCAGTCGTGCAGGTGGAGGAGGGTGGCCATGACCCCATGCTAGGAGCGCGGACCGACACCGTCGCGTGCGGTCTCCGCCACGCCCGCGCCGCCGCCGACCGCCGCGTCCCCCGCCGGTGCCGCCGCCCGCAGCCAGGACAGGTCGCCGGCGTCCGTGTTGGTGGCGACGACCTCGGGCCGCGCGGGCCCGTACCGCACGACCGACACCGACGCGGGACCGGCGTGCAGCCGCTGGAACAGGTCGAGGTGCATCCCGAGCGCGTCCGCGAGCAGCGCCTTCACCAGGTCGCCGTGCGTGACCGCCGCCCACACCGCGCCGGGCCCGTGCTCGGCCTCGACCGCGGCGTCCTGCTCCCGCACCGCCGCGACCACCCGGGCCTGCATCGCCGCGAGCGACTCCCCGCCCGGGAACACCGCCGCGGACGGCTGGCCCTGGACGGTGCGCCACAGCGGCTCGTCGGCGAGCTCGCGCAGCGGCCGGCCCTGCCAGGCGCCGTAGTCGCACTCGGTGAGGCGGTCGTCGACGCGGAGCGCCGGCGCCGGGGTCTGCCTGGCCAGCAGCGCGTCGGCCGTCTCCCGGCACCGCTCGAGCGGTGAGCTGACGACGGCGACCAGCGGCACGACCGCCACGCGCTCGGCGGTGCGGGCGGCCTGCTCGTGCCCGACGGCGTCGAGCAGCACCCCGGGGGTGCGGCCGGCGAGGACGCCCGTGGCGTTGGCGGTGGTGCGCCCGTGGCGGACGAGGAGGACGGTGGCCATGCGGTGCAGCGTAGGCAGGTGCGCGGGCGCGGCGCCGGGCGGGGCGGCGCCGGACGGCGGGCCGGGACGGCGCGGTGGGCTACGGTCGGCCGGTGCGAACGGCGGGAGTGGTCGGCGGCGGCCCGGCGGGGCTGATCGCCGCAGAGGTGCTGGCCGGGGCCGGCGTGGCGGTCACCGTGTACGACCGGATGCCGTCCCCGACGCGCAAGTTCCTGCTCGCCGGCCACGGGGGGCTCAACATCACGCACTCCGAGGGCCGGGACCGGATGCTCCCGCGGTACGGCGACGCCGCCGGGCGCCTCGCCCCGTTCGTCGACGCCTTCACGGCCGACGACCTGCGCGCCTGGTGCGCCGGGCTCGGCGAGGAGACCTTCGTCGGCACCAGCGGCCGGGTGTTCCCGCGCTCGTTCCGGGCGACGCCGCTGGTGCGGGCGTGGCTCGCGCGGCTCGACGCGCTCGGCGTGCGGATCGAGCGGCGGCAGCGGTGGGACGGCTGGGCCGAGGACGGCGCCGGGCTGCGGCTCGTCGGCGTCGGCGGGTCCGTGGACGGCGAGCGCCGCACGGTGCAGCACGACGTCGTGCTGTTCGCGCTCGGCGGGGCGTCCTGGCCGCGGCTGGGCTCCGACGGGTCGTGGGTGCCGGCGTTCGAGGCGCGCGGCGTGGCGTCGGCGCCGCTGCGCGCGGCCAACGTGGGCGTCCGGGTCGGCTGGAGCCCGGGCTTCGCGGACCGCTTCGAGGGCGTGCCGCTCAAGCACGTCGCGCTGACGGTCCGCGGCCAGGACCGGGCACCCGTGCGCGGCGACGCCATGGTGACCCGGACCGGCCTGGAGGGCGGGCCGCTGTACGCGGTCGGGGCCGCGGTGCGCGCGGCGCTGGACGCGGGCGGCTGCGTGCTGGAGGTCGACCTCCGGCCGGACACCCCGGCGGAGCGGCTGGCCGAGCGGCTAGCCCGACGGCGGCCGAAGGACTCCCGGTCGACGTGGCTGCAGCGGTCGGTCGGGCTCGACCCGGTGGCGGTGGGGCTGCTGCGCGAGGCGACGGGCAACGCGGTGCCGGACGACCCGGCCGCGGTGGCCGCGCTGGTCAAGGCGGTGCCGGTCGAGGTGCCCGCGACCCAGCCCATCGACCGGGCGATCTCCAGCGCCGGCGGGATCCGCTGGTCCGAGGTGGACGAGCACCTGATGCTGCGGGAGCTGCCGGGCACGTTCGTGGCGGGGGAGATGCTCGACTGGGAGGCCCCGACCGGGGGGTACCTGCTGCAGGCGTCGTTCAGCACCGGGGTGGCGGCGGCGCGGGGGATGCTCGGGTGGCTGGAGAGGCGGTGAGCCCCCGGCGGATCGGGCCTGTGGACGACGGCTCGACGGGGCGTGCGCGGTCCTAGGGTCGTGCGTGACGGCCGGTCCCGGGCCCGAGGAGGTGCCGATGGGTGCGCGCGGAGCCGCCGCCGTGATCGGGAGCGAGTCGTGGTGGGCCGACTTCCTGACGTCGCCCGCGGTCGCCGGCGTCGCCGCGCTCGTCGCCGCGGCGATCAGCCTGCTCGTCTCGGCGCGCCGCATCCGGGCGGACAGGGACCTCGCCGCGCAGCAGCACGCGGAGGCGAGGCGGGCGGCCGACCGCCTGCGGGCCCAGGCGCTCGCGGACGCCCGGGCCGAGCGCTGGTGGGGCATGTACCAGTGGACCCTGGACCGCCTGGACGTCGTCGACCCGCACCGGGCCGACCGGCTCCTCAGCACCCTGGAAAGTCAGGCTCCCGGCCCCGCGGAGCAAGCCCTAGTGTGGGCGGCGAACGACCTGGTGGCCGCAGCGGAGGACGGTGGAGACGATGACGCGTGACGGCACGGGCCCGCTGCGGCTCGAGGGCCTCGGCCCGGATCTGGTCCTGGTGGACCGCAGGACCGGCCGGGAGATCCCGGTGGAGCTGCGGAGGCGGCGTCGTCGCCGACCGATCGATGCGGAGACGCTCGCGTCGATCCGCGCGAGGGACGCGCGCCTCGAGGCGCAGTTCGCCGCGGAGGACGCCGCTGCGGCCGCAGCGGCCGAGACGGCCCGCGGTCGGGGCTGAGCCCCTGGACGTCGCCCCGGCGAGGGGGGTGCGGAGCGGATGACGGGAATCGAACCCGCGTAGCCAGTTTGGAAGACTGGGGCTCTACCATTGAGCTACATCCGCGCAGGCCCGCCGGGACGGGCCGCCGGACCAGGGTACCGGCTCGCCGGGCCACCCCGGCGCCACCCTTGCGCCACGAGGTCCGCGCGGCGATCCCCCCTGGGCCCCCGCCCGCACCGGAGGGTGTGCGCCGCGCCACTAGACTCCGGCCGACGGGATGTGGCGCAGGTTGGTAGCGCGTCCGCTTTGGGAGCGGAAGGTCGTGGGTTCGAATCCCGCCATCCCGACTCGGCTCAGACCACCGCCGCCGGCCGCGCCGCCCCCAGGCGCCCGGCGAGCAGCGACGTCGTCAGCACGCCCGACACCGCCTGCGCGGCCAGCAGCCCGACGAGCACCAGCACCTGCACCTGCGCGGCCTCGGCCGGGCTCGCCCCGCCGAGCAGCAGCCCGACGAACGCCCCCGGCAGCGTGACGAGCCCCGCGCTGCGGGTCTGGTCGATCCCCGGCACCAGCGCCCGCGCCACCGCCCGTCGCGCGTGCCCCGCCACGGCCTGCCGCCCGGTCGCGCCGAGCGCGAGCCAGCCCTCGACGACGTCCCACTCCGTACGGAGGTCCTCCCGCAGCCGCAGGCCGGTCACGGACGCCGCGGCCATCGCGCCGCCGATCATCTGCGCGCCGAACGGCACGAGCGTCGGCGCGCCGACGACGAGCGCCCCGCTGGCGACGACCGGGACCACCGCGGTGGTCGCGCCGGCCAGCACGGCGAGGCCCACGCGGGCGAGCGTGCGCGGGCCGAGCCCGATGCGCCGGGTCGCCGTCCACGCGGCGACGGACACCATCACCGCGAGGTAGAGGCCCGCCGCGGCCGGGTGCCGGAACACCCACGCGATCACCACGGCGACCGCGACCAGCTGCACCGCGCCGCGCAGCACCGCCACGACCGTGTCCCGCCGGACCGGGACGCGCGCGGCCGTCGTCACGGCGAGGAACACCGCGAGGAGCACGAGGAGCGCGAGCCCCGTGCGCAGGGCGGAGCCGCCGGTCACGCGGCGGGGCGGGGCGGGGCGGCGGGCACGTCCGGACGGTACCGCCGCCGGCCGCCCGCCGTGCGCCAGCGCCCTGCGCCGGACGCCGCGCGCCGCCCGCCGTGCGCCAGCGCCCTGCGCCGGACGCCGCGCGCCGCCCGCCACGCGCCCCCCGCCGACCTGTGGTCGAATGGGTAGACGAACTCGTCTACCTCGGGAGGCCGGCATGGCACGGGCAGCAGCGCGCGGGCACCAGCACGACCAGCAGCAGCGACGACCGGGGGGCGGCCGCACCGCCGGCGACGTCCTGCGCACCGCGGGGCGCCTGGCCCTCGGCGGCGCCCTGGTGTTCGCGGGGACCAGCCACCTCACGTTCGCCCGCGAGGAGTTCACCGCCCAGGTCCCCGAGTCGATCCCGCTGCCGGAGGACCCGGTGGTGCTCGCGTCCGGGGTGGCCGAGATCGCGCTCGGCGCGGCGATCGCCGTCGCCCCGCGCCGGTTCCGCCCGGCCGTGGGCTGGCTCGGCGCCGCGTTCTTCGTCGCGGTGTTCCCGGGCAACATCTCGCAGTACCTCACCGGCACCGACGCGTTCGGGCTCGACACCGACGCCAAGCGGCTCGCCCGGCTGCCGTTCCAGGGCGTGCTGGTCGCGTGGTCCCTGTGGTCGACCGGGGCGTGGCGCGCGTGGCGGAACCGCCGCCGGGGCTGACCGCCCTTTGGCGGCGGTGCGCGCCCGTGGCGTAGGCTTCGTGGGCCGGTGCGGCGAGCCATGCCCGCGCGCGCCGAAGCGTGCCGCCCCTCGGGGTAGAGCGGGGAACCGCCCGACCGGCCCGCCCCAGCGCCCACGCCGGGCACCCCGGCGCAGACGAATCCGAGCAGTTGGAGAGCACTGAAGTGAAGAGCGCCGTCGAGACCCTGGAGCCCACCAAGGTCAGGCTGACCGTCGAGGTTCCGTACGACGAGCTCAAGCCGAGCATCGATCACGCCTACTCGCACATCGCGGAGCAGGTGAACATCCCCGGCTTCCGCAAGGGCAAGGTCCCGCCGCGGATCATCGACCAGCGCGTCGGCCGCCCGGCGGTCATGGAGCACGCCGTCAACGAGGGCCTGTCCGGCTTCTACGCCGAGGCCGTCCGCGAGAACAAGCTGCGCCCGCTCGGCCAGCCCGAGGTCGACGTCACGAAGGTGCCCGGCCTGGTGCCCGGCGAGACCGACGGCGACCTGGTGTTCACCGCCGAGGTCGAGGTCCGCCCCGAGATCGAGATCCCGTCGCTCGACGGCCTGTCCGTGACCGTGGACGACTCCGAGATCACCGACGAGGACGTCCAGGCGCGCCTCGACACCCTGCGCGAGCGCTTCGGCACCCTGGTCGGCGTCGACCGCCCGGCCGCCGACAAGGACTTCGCGGTCATCGACCTGGTCGCCAAGATCGACGGCGAGGAGGTCGACACGGTCTCCGGCGTCTCCTACCAGATCGGCTCGGGCAACATGCTCGAGGGCCTGGACGAGGCGCTGACCGGCCTGTCGGCCGGCGAGACCACGACGTTCTCGACCACGCTGGTCGGCGGCGACCACGCCGGCGAGCAGGCCGAGGTCACCGTCACCGCGTCCTCCGTCAAGGAGCGCGAGCTGCCCGAGGCCGACGACGACTTCGCGCAGATGGCGTCGGAGTTCGACACGGTGGAGGAGCTGCTGGCGGACCTGCGCGAGCAGGCCACCAAGATCAAGGCGCAGAACCAGGCCGTCCAGGCCCGCGACCTGCTCCTGGAGCAGCTGCTCGAGCAGCTCGAGATCCCGGTCCCCGCCGGCGCCGTCGAGGCCGAGGTGCACCGCCACCTCGAGTCCGAGGGCCGCCTGGAGGACGACGTGCACCGCGCCGAGGTCACGGAGCAGGCGCAGACCGCGCTGCGCAACCAGATCCTCCTCGACACCCTGGCCGAGAACCTCGAGGTCAAGGTCAACCAGGGCGAGCTCGTCGACTACCTCGTGAGCGCGTCCCGCCAGTACGGCATGGACCCGAACACGTTCATCCAGACCATCGACCAGCAGGGCCAGATCCCCGCGATGGTCGCCGAGGTCGCGCGCTCGAAGGCCCTCGCGGTCGCGCTGCGGCACGTGGCGGTCGTCGACGGCTCCGGTGCGGCGGTCGACCTGTCGGAGTACATCGGCACCGACGAGGAGGACGCGGCGCAGACCGCGCTCGAGGACGCCGCCACCGCGGCCGCCGAGGGCGACGAGGACGCGACCGAGGCCACCGAGGCGCCCGCCGAGGACGCCAAGGCCTGAGCCCCGGCACCCGCACGACGCGAGGGCCCCGCACCGTCACCGGTGCGGGGCCCTCCGCGCGTCCCGGGCCGGGTGCACCCCCTGCGCCGACAGCGAAACGGGGCCCGACCGGGACTGATGCCGGGCGGGCCGGGCGTTAGGGTCGCTGACAAGCAACCAGTCCTGATCGAGGGAGCGTTCGTGAACGACCAGACGCCGGCCATCGCCCGGGCAGAGTCCGGGGGACTCGGCCTCAACGACTCCATCTACAACCGGCTCCTCAAGGAGCGGATCATCTGGCTGGGGTCGGAGGTCCGGGACGAGAACGCGAACGCCATCTGCGCCCAGATGATGCTGCTCGCGGCGGAGGACCCGGACAAGGACATCTTCCTGTACATCAACTCGCCCGGCGGCTCGATCACCGCGGGCATGGCGATCTACGACACCATGCAGTACATCCAGCCGGACGTCGCCACGGTGGCCATGGGCATGGCGGCCTCGATGGGGCAGTTCCTGCTCTCCTCGGGCGCCAAGGGCAAGCGCTACGCCACCCCGCACGCCCGCGTGATGATGCACCAGCCCTCCGGCGGCATCGGCGGCACCGCCACCGACGTGCGCATCAACGCCCAGCTGATCCTGCACATGAAGACGGTGCTCGCGGAGCTGATCGCCGAGCAGACCGGCAAGTCGGTCGAGCAGATCACGGCGGACTCGGACCGCGACCGCTGGTTCACCGCCCCCGAGGCCCTCGAGTACGGGTTCGTCGACAAGGTCGTCACCCACGCCGGCGCCGTCACCGGCGGCGGCGGCACCGCGGCCTGACCGACCCCCGCCGACCAGAACAGACCTCGTAAGGAGAACTCGTGAGCACCGAGTCGCAGTTCATCGCCCGCGCCGGGCGCCTCGCCGGCGGCTGGGGCGGCACCGCCGGGTCCGTCGCGACCTCGCCGTCGTCCCGCTACGTGCTGCCCCAGTTCGAGGAGCGCACCGCCTACGGCTACAAGCGGCAGGACCCGTACACCAAGCTGTTCGAGGACCGGATCATCTTCCTCGGCGTGCAGGTGGACGACGCCTCCGCGGACGACATCATGGCCCAGCTGCTGGTCCTGGAGTCGACCGACCCCGACGGCATCATCACGCTGTACATCAACTCGCCCGGTGGCTCGTTCACCGCGCTGACCGCGATCTACGACACGATGCAGTACATCAAGCCGCAGATCCAGACGGTGTGCCTCGGCCAGGCGGCCTCGGCCGCTGCGGTCCTGCTGGCCGCCGGCACCCCGGGCAAGCGCCTGGCGCTGCCGAACGCCCGCGTGCTGATCCACCAGCCCGCGATGGAGGGCGGCGGCTACGCCCAGGCGTCGGACATCGAGATCCACGCCAACGAGCTGATCCGGATGCGCGAGTGGCTCGAGGAGACCATCGCGCACCACACCGGCCAGCCGCTGGACAAGGTCCGCCAGGACATCGAGCGCGACAAGATCCTCACCGCCAAGCAGGCGCACGAGTACGGGATCGTCGACCAGGTGCTCGAGAGCCGCAAGGGCGCGATCGCCACCCGCGTCGAGCCGTGACGCCGCCCGGGGGCCGCTGAGGCCCCGCGGCACCCCGCGCGCCCCGCCGCGACCGCCTCCGGGCCGTCGTGACGGGGCGCGCGAGCACCGCCGGACGGGCGAACCCGCCCGACACGCCCGGCGCCCGGTGCGTGGCGGGCTGACACCGGGCCCGCCGTGGTGTGCAATGGACCGATGGGCGGTCGGCCGTGGTCGGCCCGCCCGGGAGCGCAGTGACTCGCGACCGGCCGGTCGCACCGAGGGAAGGGGACGCACGTGGCTCGCATCGGGGACGGCGCGGACCTTCTCAAGTGCTCGTTCTGCGGGAAGTCGCAGAAGCAGGTGAAGAAGCTCATCGCGGGTCCGGGCGTCTACATCTGCGACGAGTGCATCGAGCTCTGCAACGAGATCATGGAGGAGGAGCGGGCGGAGGCCACCGAGATCGGGATGGTCGAGCTGCCCAAGCCGAAGGAGATCTTCGGGTTCCTCGAGCAGTACATCGTCGGCCAGGAGCCCGCCAAGCGGTCGCTCGCGGTCGCGGTCTACAACCACTACAAGCGGATCCAGGCGGGCGAGGCGACCCCGTCGGTCGGCACCGCGCAGGCCGAGGACTCGGTCGAGATCGCGAAGTCGAACATCCTGCTGATCGGCCCCACCGGCTGCGGCAAGACGTACCTCGCCCAGACCCTGGCGCGGATGCTCAACGTCCCGTTCGCGATCGCGGACGCCACGGCCCTCACGGAGGCGGGCTACGTGGGCGAGGACGTCGAGAACATCCTGCTCAAGCTCATCCAGGCCGCGGACTTCGACGTGAAGAAGGCCGAGACCGGGATCATCTACATCGACGAGATCGACAAGATCGCCCGCAAGAGCGAGAACCCGTCGATCACGCGCGACGTCTCCGGCGAGGGCGTCCAGCAGGCCCTGCTCAAGATCATCGAGGGCACGACCGCCTCGGTGCCCCCGCAGGGCGGCCGCAAGCACCCCCACCAGGAGTTCATCCAGATCGACACGACGAACGTCCTGTTCATCGTGGCCGGCGCCTTCGCCGGGCTGGACGAGATCATCACCAGCCGCTCGGGCCGCAAGGGCATCGGCTTCGGTGCCCCGCTGCACAGCGCGGACGACAAGGACGTCTACGGCGACGTCATGCCGGAGGACCTGCTGAAGTTCGGGCTGATCCCCGAGTTCATCGGCCGCGTCCCCGTCATCACCACCGTGTCGCCGCTGGACCAGTCGGCGCTCGTCCGGATCCTCACCGAGCCGCGCAACGCCCTGGTCAAGCAGTACCAGCGGATGTTCGAGATCGACGGCGTGGAGCTCGAGTTCACGCAGGACGCCGTCGAGGCCATCGCCGACCAGGCGCTGCTGCGCGGCACCGGCGCGCGCGGCCTGCGGGCGATCATGGAGGAGGTCCTCCAGCAGGTGATGTTCGAGGTGCCGAGCCGCGACGACGTCGAGCGCGTCGTCGTCAACCGTGGCGTGGTCCTGGAGAACGTCAACCCGACCCTGGTCCCGCGGCAGGCGCCCGCCAAGCGCACGCCCCGCGAGAAGAGCGCCTGACCTCGTCGTCGCGCCCCCTACGATCGGGGGCGTGACGACTTCCAGCACCCCGGCCGGCACCCCCGCGCTCCCGCCCGAGCTCGCGCGCCTGCGCGGCAGCATCGACAACATCGACGCGGCCCTCGTCCACCTGCTCGCGGAGCGGTTCAAGGCGACGCAGCAGGTCGGCGTGCTGAAGGCCCGGCTCGGCCTGCCCGCGTCCGACCCGGGCCGCGAGGCGCGCCAGGTCGCCCGGCTGCGGGACCTCGCGCACCAGGCCGACCTCGACCCGGTGTTCGCGGAGAAGTTCCTCGCGTTCATCGTCGAGGAGGTCATCCGGCACCACGAGGAGATCGCCGCGGGCCCCGACGGCCAGCGCGCCCCCGCGACGGCTTCGGACGACCCCGTCACCGACTGACCCGCGCCGCTCCCGGACGCGCCCGGCCAGGAACTCGTCGCCCTCCGGGGTGGCGCGGTGCGACCGGCTGTCAGAGGGTGGGAGGGGTCAGGACCGGTCGGTCGGTGCGGCCCGGACGGCGCTGCGCCGGCACGACCCACGCAACCGGACCCTCGGAGGTCGCTCGTGGAACTGCACTGGCTCAAGCCCCTGCTCGGACGTCCCGCCCCGTTCATCACCATCCACCTCGACGCGACGCGCGCCGACGCGTCCGGCGACGGGGAGGTCGAGGGCCGGTGGCGGGCCCTGCGCCGGGAGCTCGAGCGCTCGGGGGCGGCCGCCGCCGTGCTGGACGAGATCGAGGAGCGGGTGACCCGGCCGACCGGGGTCGCCGGCCCGCACGGGCGCGTGGTCATCGCGGACGCCGACGGCGTCGTCGTGGACCGCGTGCTCAAGGAGGCGCCGGCGCAGTCGACCGCGCACCTGGACGACGTGCCGGTGCTGCTGCCGGCGGTACGCGCCGCGGACCAGGCCACGCGGTTCCTGCTGGTCGAGGTCGACCGGCAGGGCGCGGACCTCACGTGGTCCGACGGCTCGGGCCTGCGCACCGCGCAGAAGGAGTCCGTCGAGGGCGACCACGACGAGCTCCGCAAGGTCAAGGAGAGCGGCGACGGCTGGAAGGCCCGGCGGGTGCAGATGCGCGCCGAGGACTCCTGGGAGCGCAACGCCGAGACGGTCGCCGCCGAGCTCGACAAGCAGGTGGTCGAGAAGAAGCCCGAGATCGTCCTCGTCACCGGTGACGTCCGTGCGGTCTCGCTGCTCTGCCACGCCGTGGCGCCGCGGACCAAGGACATCCTCGTCGAGGTCCCGGGCGGCTCCCGCGCCGACGGCGTCAAGCAGGACGTGTTCCACCAGCGGGTCGCCGAGGCGCTCGAGGCGTTCCGGCAGCGCCGGCGCGAGGAGACCCTGGCGCGCTACCGCGAGGAGCTCGGCCGCGGGGGAGCGGCGGTGACCTCCGTCGACGACGTGGTCACCGTGCTGCAGCGCGGCCAGGTGCGCGAGCTCGTGCTGCACGAGGACGTCACGCTGCCCGGCTCGGCGCTCGGCGAGCGGCAGCTGTGGGTCGGCCCGGACCCGCTGCAGATCGCGTCCAGCGAGGACGACCTGGCCGGCATCGGCGTCACCGAGGGCGCGCGGAAGATGCCCGCGGACGTGGCGCTGCTGCGCGCCGCGCTCGGGCAGGACGCCGGGCTCGCGATCGCACTCGACGGGCAGGTCGAGGCGGTCGACGGGGTGGGCGCGGTGCTGCGTTACACGGACGGGTCGACGCCGAGCGAGGCGGTGCCCACGCAGTCGGCCGACCAGCGCCGGCTGCACGACGTGGTCTGACGGTCGCAGGAAGAGGTCCGGCCCGGCACGCGCACGGCGTGCCGGGCCGGACCTCTCCCCGTCAGGGGTGGGGCGTCAGTGCTCCCGGGTGTCGACGTAGAGCTCCTCGACGTCGGCCGCGAAGTCCTTGAGCACCAGCGCGCGCTTCACCTTGAGCGACGGGGTCAGGTAGCCGTTCGCCTCGGTGAAGTCACCGTCGAGCACCCGCACCTTGCGGATGGACTCCGCGCGGGACACGGCCTCGTTGGCGCGCGCGGCGGCGCGGTCGAGGGCCGCCAGCACCTCGGGGTGCTTCCCCGCGGCGCGGACGTCCATCGGCGGCAGGCCGTGCATCGACAGCCAGCCGGGGAGCATGTCGGCGTCCAGGGTGACCAGGGCGCCGATGAACGGGCGGCCGTCGCCGACGACCACGACCTGGCTGACCAGCGGGTGGCCGCGGAACCGGTCCTCCAGCACCGCCGGCGCGACGTTCTTGCCCCCCGCGGTGACGATGAGCTCCTTGGCGCGGCCGGTGAGCCGCAGGTAGCCGTCGTCGTCCAGGGTGCCGATGTCGCCGGTCGCGAACCAGCCGTCGGCGTCCAGCACCTCGGCGGTGGCCTCGGCGTTGTCGTGGTAGCCGCGGAACACGTGCGGGCCCTTGGCGAAGACGTTGCCGTCGTCGTCCACGCGCAGCGACGTGCCCGGGTACGCGGGGCCGACGGTGCCGATCTTGATGAGCCCGGGGCGGTTGACCGCGGACGGCGCGGTGGTCTCCGTCAGCCCGTAGCCCTCGAGCACCACGAGGCCGAGGCCGCGGTAGTAGTGGCCCAGCCGCTCGCCCAGCGGGGCGCCGCCGGAGATCGCGTACCGGAGCGAGCCGCCCATCGCGTCCCGGAGCTTGCGGAGCACCAGGGACGACGCGAGGGCGTGCGCGGCCTTGAGCTGCGCGGACGGACCGGCGGCGGTGTCGAGGGCGCGGGAGTAGGTGATGGACACCTTGGCGGCCCAGCGGAACAGCTTGAGCTTCGCGCCGTGGCCGGCCTTCTGCTCGGCGGAGTTGTAGACCTTCTCGAACACCCGCGGCACGGCCAGGATGTACGTCGGCCGGAACGACGCGAAGTCGGCGAGCAGGTTCCGGGTGTCGGGGGTGTGGCCCAGCGGGGAGCCCGCCTCGATCGCGACCATCTGGATGAACCGCGCGAACACGTGCGCGAGCGGCATGAACAGCAAGGTCCGGGAGCCCGGTGTCGCGCACACCTCGGCCAGCGCGGCGACGCCGTTGCGGGCGTTGTCGACGAAGTTGCCGTGGCTCAGCTCGACGCCCTTGGGCCGGCCCGTCGTGCCCGAGGTGTAGATGATCGTCGCGAGGTCCGCGGCGGTGGCCAGGGAGCGGCGGCGCTCGATCTCGGCGTCGGCGACGTCGGCGCCCGCGGCGACCAGGTCGGCGAGCCCGCCCTCGTCGATCACCACGACCTCGCGGACCGCCGGGACCGCCTCGCGCACGTGGCCGACGACCGCGGCGTGCGCGGCCGTCTCGACGACGACGAGCGAGGCGCCGGAGTTCGACAGGATCCACTCGACCTGCTCGGCCGAGGACGTCTCGTAGACCGGCACGCCGACGCCGCCGGCGAACCACACCGCGAAGTCGGTGAGCGTCCACTCGTACCGGGTGCGGGACATGATCGCGACGCGGTCGCCCGGCTCGAGCCCCTGCGCGACCAGGCCCTTCGCCAGGGCGGTCACCTCGCGGACGAACTCGGCGACCGTCACCGGCGCCCAGGAGCCGCCGAGACCGGTCGACCGCTCGAAGATCACGCTCGACGCGCCGCGGGCCAGGCGCCGCAGCAGCAGGCCGGGCACGTTGAGCGCGGGGTCGTGCGGGGCGGGCGTGTCGGCGCTGAACTCGCGCATCGGTGCTCCTGGTGCGGGGGTCGGGGGACCGGGGCGCGCACCGCGCTGACGAGCGGCGACGACCGTTCGCGCCATGCTATCGGCCACCTGTGCGCCCACCCGGGACCCGGGGACGACAAGACCGGGCCGCCGGGATCGTGGGATCCCGACGACCCGGTCGGGTCGTGCGTGCCGTCGCGCGGCGGCCGTCCGGCGACTGTCGGGCGGCCGGTCAGGCCACGTCGGTGTGCGTCGGGTCCAGCACCCGCTGCAGGAACGTCTGCGTCCGCGCCTCACGCGGCGCCCCGATGACCTGGTCCGCGGGGCCGTCCTCGACGATGACGCCGCCGTCCATGAACACCACGCGGTCGCCCACGTCGCGCGCGAACGCCATCTCGTGCGTCACGACGATCATCGTCATGCCGCCGTCGGCCAGGTCCCGCATGACGCCGAGCACGTCGCCGACGAGCTCCGGGTCGAGGGCCGAGGTCGGCTCGTCGAACAGCATGAGCTGCGGGTCCATCGACAGCGCCCGGGCGATCGCGACCCGCTGCTGCTGCCCGCCGGACAGCTGCGCCGGGTGCGCGTCCGCGCGGTCCGCGAGGCCGACGCGCTCGAGGTTCGCGCGGGCGATCCGGTCCGCCTCCGCCGCGGAGCGCTTGAGCACGCCCCGCTGGGCCATCGTGCAGTTCTCCAGCACGGTCTTGTGCGCGAACAGGTTGAACTGCTGGAACACCATGCCGACGTGGGTCCGGACCTGGTCGATGTCGACGTCCGGGTCGGTCACGTCGACGCCCAGCACCTCGACGGCGCCGCCGGTCGGCTCCTCCAGGAGGTTCACGCAGCGCAGCAGGGTCGACTTGCCGGAGCCCGACGGGCCGATGACGCAGACCACCTCGCCGGCGTGCACGTCCAGGTCGATGCCGGTGAGCACCTCGCGCTCGCCGAACGCCTTGCGCAGGCCGGCGATCCGGACCACGGGGGCGCCGGTGGGGGAGGTGGCGGTCATGTGCGGCTCCTCGCGCCGGTGCGCTTCTCCAGGTACCGCGCGAGCTGGCCCAGGGGGAGCGTGATGAGCAGGTAGCAGGCGCCGATGAGGAACAGCGGCGTCAGGCCGCCCTGCGCGCTGTTGAGCGCGTCGCGGCCGATCTTGGTCAGGTCGTACTGGCTGACGGCGAGGCCGAGCAGGAACACGAGCGAGGTGTCCTTGGTCAGCAGGATCAGCTCGTTCGTCATCGGCGGCAGCACGATCCGGAACGCCTGCGGGATCACGACCTGGCGCAGCGTGCGCCCGTGCGACATGCCGAGCGAGCGCGCCGCCTCGACCTGGCCCTTCGGCACCGCCTGCAGGCCGGCGCGCAGCGTCTCCGCGATGTAGGCGGCGGAGACCAGGCCGAGGGCGAGCGCGGCCTTCGTCGTGACCGACGGGATGTTCACGCCGAACGCGATCGGCACGGCGTAGCCGAACGAGATCACGACCAGCAGCGCCGGGATGCCGCGGAAGAACTCGATGTAGACGATCGCGATCCACCGGTACAGCGCGACCGACGACATCCGCATCAGGGCGAGGGCCGTGCCGAGCGACAGGCCGACCGCGAACCCGGCCGCGGTGTACGTGATCGTGTTGAGGAACGCCCGCGGCAGCTGCGGGGCGATCGCCGCGATCGCGTCGGTGTTGAAGAAGTTCGTCCCGACGTTCTCCCAGTCGATCGCCAGCGCGACCGCCACCAGGACGACCACGAGCAGCGCGTACTGGGCGAGCCGGAAGACCCGCGCGCGCCGGCGCGGGCTCCACCGGCGCCGGGACGCGGGGAGCGTCCCGGGCGCCGGCGTGGACGTGGTCGTCACGTCAGCCGTCCGACGGGCTCGGCGACGCCGACGCGGTCTCCGAGGTCATCGGCGCGGTGCCGATGAACTGGGTGTAGAGCTCGTCGTAGGTGCCGTCCTCGCGGATCCGCTCCAGGGTGGCGTTGATCTGGTCGAGCAGCGCGGTGTTGCCCTGCTTCACGCCCAGGCCGTACTGCTCGCCCGTGGAGAAGTTCGCGCTGACCTCGAAGCCCTCGGAGACGTACGGGCCGAGCACCGCGATGTCGTTGACGACCGCGTCGACCTGGCCGGTCTTGAGCGCCTGGATCTGCAGGCCGAGGTCCTCGAACTGGACGGTCTGCAGGCCGTTGTCCGTGGCCCAGGTCTCGCCCGTCGTGGCCTGCTGGACGCCGACGGTCTTGCCCTCCAGGGTCTCCACCGAGTCGATGTCCGAGCCCTCCGGGACCAGCAGGCCCTGGTCGGCGTCGAAGTACGGGTCGGAGAAGTCGATCTTCTGCTGGCGCTCCGGGGTGATGGTGATGCCCGAGGCGACGACGTCGCAGTTGTTCGTGTTGAGGTCCGCGCCCGACTGGATGCCCTCGAACGGGGTCACCTTGGTGGTGAGCGTGACGCCCAGGTCGGTGGCGACCTCGTTGACGATCGCGATGTCGAGGCCGACGACCTCGCCGTCCTCCTCGTACTCGAACGGCTCGTAGGGCGGGTTCGTGCAGACGGTGAGGGTGCCGTCGCTGACGAGCTGGACCCCGCCGTCGGACGAGGCGGCGTCGTCGCCGCTGCCGCCGCAGGAGGCGAGCAGCAGCGCCGCCGCGACGGCGGCGGGCAGGGCGGCGAGGGTGCGGGTGCGCATGGGTGACTCCTGGTGGGGGAAGACCGGCCGCAAGACTATACATTCGCGACGATACGTATGCATAACCAGTCCCGGTGGGGACGAGAGTCCCAGACTGCCACGCCGGCGCGCACCCGCACGGCGGCCGCAGACGCCACGAGGGCGCACCCCCGGGTGGGGGTGCGCCCTCGTCGTGCGCGTGGAGCCGTCAGGCGGTGGGCTTCTGCTTCGGCTCCGGCGGGAGCAGCTCGGCGTCCCGGGCCACGACCGTCGCGTCCGGGGCGTCCGGGACCTCGACGACGTCGAGCTCGCCCGTGGCCCGGCCCGCGGCGCGGACGTCGCCGAGCGCCACCTGCACGCCCGGCAGCAGCGCCGCCGGGACCTCGAGGCGGGCCCGCAGGATCTCGGTCCGCATCGAGACCTTGGCCTCGGACTTGAGCTTGCGCAGCGCGGCCAGGGCCGAGCCGGCGGCGGCGACGACCGCGTAGTCCTCGTCGCCCGCGGCCGCGCGCAGCGGCTCGGACGTGGGCCACGGCGCGCGGTGCACCGAGCCCTCGCGCCACCAGGACCAGACCTCCTCGGTCGCGAACGGCAGCACCGGGGCGAACAGCCGCAGCAGCACGTCGAGCGCGAGGTTCAGCGCGGCGCGCGCCGACGCCGTCTCGGCCGTGACGTCCGCGTCGGCGGCGCCTGCGCCGTACGCGCGGTCCTTGACCAGCTCGAGGTAGTCGTCGCAGAACGTCCAGAAGAACGTCTCGGTCAGCTCGAGCGCGCGGGTGTGGTCGTACGCCTCGAGCGCCGCGGTCGCGCGGTCGACCACGTCCGCCAGGCCGGCGAGCATCGCGCGGTCCAGCGCCTCGGTGACCAGGGCCGGGTCGAGCGCCGCGGCGCCCTGCTCGGCCGAGCCGAAGCCCAGCACGAACTTCGACGCGTTGAGCACCTTGATCGCCAGGCGGCGGCCGATCTTCATCTGGCCGACCTCGAACGCCGCGTCGGTGCCCAGGCGGGCCGAGGCCGCCCAGTACCGGACCGCGTCCGAGCCGTGCTCCTCGAGCAGGCCCATCGGCGTGACGACGTTGCCCTTGGACTTCGACATCTTCTTGCGGTCGGGGTCCAGGATCCAGCCCGAGATCGCCGCGTCCTTCCACGGCAGCGAGCCGTGCTCCAGGTGCGAGCGGACGACCGTCGAGAACAGCCAGGTGCGGATGATGTCCTGGCCCTGGGGGCGCAGGTCCATCGGGAACACCCGCTCGAACAGGTCGGGGTCGGTGCGCCAGCCGCCCGCGATCTGCGGGGACAGCGACGACGTCGCCCAGGTGTCCATGATGTCGGGGTCGCCCACGAAGCCGCCCGGGACGCCGCGCTGCTCGGCCGTGTAGCCGGCGGGCACGTCGGACGACGGGTCGACCGGGAGCTGGTCCTCGGTCGGGAGGATCGGGTGGTCGTGGTCGACCTCGCCCTCCGCCGAGACCGGGTACCAGACCGGGAACGGCACGCCGAAGAACCGCTGCCGGGAGACGAGCCAGTCGCCGTTCAGGCCGCCGACCCAGTTCTCGTACCGCACCCGCATGAAGTCCGGGTGGAAGCCCAGCTCGGTGCCCCGGGCGAGCAGCTGCGCGCGGAGGTCCTCGTCGCGGCCGCCGTTGCGGATGTACCACTGGCGGGACGTGACGATCTCGAGCGGCTTGTCGCCCTTCTCGAAGAAGTTCGCCTTGCGCTGGGTCGCCTGCGGCTCGCCGTCCAGGTCGCCCGACTCGCGCAGGCCGGCCACGACCGCCTCGCGCGCCGAGAACGTGGTCTTGCCCGCCAGCTCGCCGTACAGGGCGCGGCCGGCCTCGTCGGTGATCCAGTCCGGGGTGTCCCGCACCAGGCGGCCGTCGCGGCCGATCACCGAGCGGGTCGGCAGCTGCAGCTCGCGCCACCACTGCACGTCGGTCAGGTCGCCGAAGGTGCAGCACATCGCGATGCCCGCGCCCTTGTCCGGCTCGGCGGCCGGGTGCGCCAGCACCGGGACCTCGACCCCGAACAGCGGGCTGGTCACCGTGGTGCCGAACAGGTGCTGGTAGCGCTCGTCGTCGGGGTGCGCGATGAGCGCGACGACGGCGGGCAGCAGCTCCGGGCGGGTGGTCTCGATGAACACCGGGTCGGCGCCGTCGCGGTGGAAGGCCACCTTGTGGAACGCGCCCGGGTAGTCGCGCGCCTCGAGCTCGGCCTGCGCCACGGCGGTCTGGAACGTCACGTCCCACAGGCCCGGGGCCTCGGCCTGGTACGCCTCGCCGCGGGCGAGGTTGCGCAGGAACGCCTGCTGGGCGACCGCGCGGGCCTCGCCGGAGATGGTCTGGTAGGTGCGCGACCAGTCGACCGACAGGCCGAGCCGGCGCCACAGCGCCTCGAACTGCTGCTCGTCCTCGACGGTCAGCCGCTCGCACAGCTCGACGAAGTTGCGCCGGCTGATCGGCACCTGGTCGGCGGCCTTGACGCTCTTGCCCTCGCCGCCGACGTGCGGCGGCTCGAAGCCCTCGTCGTACGGCAGCGACGGGTCGCAGCGCACGCCGAAGTAGTTCTGCACGCGGCGCTCGGTCGGCAGGCCGTTGTCGTCCCAGCCCATCGGGTAGAACACCTCGGCGCCGCGCATCCGGCGGTACCGGGCGACGACGTCGGTGTGCGTGTACGAGAACACGTGGCCCACGTGCAGCGAGCCGGAGACGGTGGGCGGCGGGGTGTCGATGGAGTACACCTGCTCGCGGGTCTTCGACCGGTCGAACGCGTACGTGCCCTGCTCGGTCCACGCGCCGTCCCAGCGGTCCTCGACGCCGTCGAGCGACACCCGGTCCGGTACCTCGCGCACCGCGCGTACGGCCGCGGCGGCGGTCGTCGGGGGTGCGGCGGGCGTGGCGGCGGGGGACAGGTCGGTCATGGGCACACATCTTCCCAGATGTCCGGGCCTGCCCCGACGCCGCTCCCGGTGACCGGGACGCGAACGCCGGGCGACGCCCCGGTGAACCGTCGTGGGCCGCCGCGACCCGCGCGGCGAGGCTGTGTCACAGTGCCGGTCGGCCGCCCGGGACCTGGCGCGGCCGACGGGCGGGAGGAACACGTGGGCGAACCGGACGGGCTGCTGCGGTCGGGGCTGGCGGCGGCGCCGCGGACCCTGGCGGACGTGCTCGCGGCGACGGTCGCGGCGCACGGCGACGCGCCGGCGATCGACGACGGCACCACGGTGCTGACGTACGCGGAGCTGGACGGGGTCGTGCGGGCGGCTGCGGCGGGGCTGGCGGCCGAGGGGATCGGGCCGGGGTCGCGGGTCGGCGTGCGGGTGCCGTCGGGCACCGCCGAGCTGTACTCGGCGATCCTCGCGGTGCTGGCCGCGGGCGCGGCGTACGTGCCGGTCGACGTCGACGACCCCGACGAGCGGGCGCGGACGGTGTTCGCCGAGGCCGCCGTCGACCGGGTGCTGGCCGAGGGCGACCTGCGCGCGCTGGTGGCGGCGGGGCGGCGGCGCGGCGCGGGCGCGGCCGTGCGCGGTCCCGGGCTCGGCGACGACGCCTGGATCATCTTCACCTCCGGGTCGACCGGCGCCCCGAAGGGCGTGGCCGTGACCCACCGGTCGGCGGCCGCGTTCGTCGACGCCGAGGCGCGGCTGTTCCTGCAGGACCGCCTGCTCGGCCCGGGGGACCGGGTGCTCGCGGGTCTGTCCGTGGCGTTCGACGCCTCCTGCGAGGAGATGTGGCTGGCCTGGGCGCACGGCGCCTGCCTGGTGCCCGCGCCGCGCGCGCTGGTCCGCACCGGCATGGACCTCGGCCCGTGGCTGGTGGCGCAGGGGATCACGGTCATCTCGACGGTGCCGACGCTCGCGGGCCTGTGGCGGCCCGAGGAGCTGGCCGGCGTGCGGCTGCTGATCTTCGGCGGCGAGGCGTGCCCGCCGGAGCTCGCGGCGCGGCTGGTCACCCCGAGCCGGGAGGTGTGGAACACCTACGGGCCCACCGAGGCGACCGTCGTGGCGTGCGCCGCGAGGATGACCGGCGAGGGCCCGGTCCGGATCGGGCTGGCCCTGGACGGCTGGGACCTCGCGGTCGTCGGCGAGGACGGCACCCCCGTCGCCGAGGGCGAGACGGGCGAGCTGATCATCGGCGGCGTCGGGCTGGCGCGGTACCTCGACCCCGCCAAGGACGCCGAGAAGTACGCCCCGGCACCAGGTCTCGGCTGGGAGCGCGCGTACCGCAGCGGCGACGTCGTCCGGCTGGACCGCGCCGGGCTGCTGTTCGTCGGGCGCGCGGACGACCAGGTCAAGATCGGCGGCCGGCGGATCGAGCTCGGCGAGGTCGAGGCCGCGCTGGGCGGGCTGCCGGACGTCGCGGGCGCGGCCGTCGCCGTGCGCCGCACCCCGGCGGGGACCGCCGTGCTGGCCGGGTACCTGGTGCCGGCCGAGGGCGCGACGCTCGACCTCGGCGACGCGCGGGCGCGGCTCCGGGAGGTGCTGCCCGCGGCGCTGGTGCCGCTGCTCGGGGTCGTCGACGCGCTGCCCACCCGCGGGTCGGGCAAGGTCGACCGGGACGCGCTGCCGTGGCCGCTGCCGGGCGCGGGGTCGCCGGGCGGGGGCGGGGCGGGCGATGCCGCCGGGCCCGTGGGCCTGTCACCCACCGCCGCCTGGGTCGCCCAGCGGTGGACGGCCGCGCTCGGCGCGCCGGTGTCCGGGCCCGACGACGACTTCTTCGCGGCCGGTGGCGGCAGCCTGGTCGCGGCCCAGCTCGTGTCGGCGCTGCGCGAGCGGTTCGGCACCGTGACCGTCGCCGACGTGTACGAGTACCCGCGGCTCGCGGACCTCGCCCGCCGGCTGGACGAGCTGGAGCCGGCGGCGCCCGCCACGGAGCGGGTCGTCGTGCCCACACCCGGGCGCGCGCAGGCGCTGCAGACGCTGCTCGGCGTGCCGCTCGCGGCGCTCGTCGGGCTGCGCTGGCTCACCTGGCTGCTCGCGGCCGAGCAGCTGCTCGCCGTCACCGGGGCCGTGCCCTGGCTCGAGCCCGTTCCGGCGTCCTGGTGGTGGCTGGCCCTGGGGTGGCTCGTGCTCATCAGCCCGCTCGGCCGGATGGGCTCGACCGTCCTGGTCGCGCGGACGCTGCTCCGGGGGCTCAGGCCCGGGCGGTACCCGCGGGGCGGGTCGGTGCACCTGCGGCTGTGGTTCGTCGAGAGCTGGGCCGCGGCCGCGGGCGCCGAGAACCTGTCCTGCGCGCCGTGGACCGCCGTCTACGCCCGGGCGCTCGGGGCCAAGGTCGGGGTCGACGTGGACCTGCACACCGCGCCGCCCGTCACGGGCCTGCTGACGCTCGGCGACCGGTGCGCCGTCGAGCCCGAGGTCGACCTGCGCGGGCACTGGCTCGACGGCGACGTCCTGCACGTCGGGCGGGTGCGGATCGACAAGCGCGCGACCGTCGGCACCCGGAGCACGATCGCCCCGGGCGTCCGCATCGGGCAGGGCGCGCAGGTCGCGGCCGGCTCGGCGGTGCTCTCCGGGGTCGCGCCGGGCGAGCTGTGGGCGGGGTCGCCGGCTGCGTTCGTCGGGCCGGCCGCGGAGCCGTGGCCCGAGGGCCGGGCGCCGCGCGGGCGCCGGTGGGTCGGCGTGTACGGGGGCACGGCCGCGGCGCTCGCGGCGCTGCCGGTCGTCGCCGCGACGGTCGGCCTGCTGGTGGTCGCCGCGGGGGTGCGCGACGCGGGGTCGTGGGGCGGGGCGTGGGACGACGCGCTGCTGGCCGTGCCGCTCGCCGCCCTGGCGTCGTTCGCCGTGCTCGCGCTGGTCACGCTCGCGGGCGTCCGGCTGCTCGGGATCGGCGTCGCCGAGGGCCACCACCCCGTGCGCAGCCGGGTCGGCTGGCAGGTCTGGGCCACGCAGCGGCTGATGGACGACGCGCGCAGCACGCTCTACCCGCTGTACGCGAGCACCCTGACGCCGCTGTGGCTGCGGGCCCTCGGCGCGCGGGTCGGCCGGGACGTCGAGGCGTCGACCGTCCTCATGCTGCCGTCGCTCACCACGGTCGGCGCCGGGTCGTTCCTGGCCGACGACACGCTGATCGGCTCCTACGAGCTCGGGCGCGGGTGGCTGCGCGTCGAGCGGGCCAAGGTCGGCAAGCGGGCGTTCCTCGGCAACTCCGGGATGATCGCGCCGGGCCGGGCGGTCCCCAAGCGCGGGCTCGTCGCGGTGCTGTCGGGTGCGCCCGAGCGGGCCAAGCCGGGCACGTCCTGGCTCGGCTCCCCGCCGGAGCCGCTGCGCCGCACCCCGGGCGACTCCGACACCTCGCGCACCTTCGACCCGCCGGTGCGGCTGCGGGTCGCCCGGGCGCTCGTCGAGGCGTGCCGGCTGCTGGCGGTGGTCGTGGCGTTCGGGATCGGCGTCGCGGTGCTGCTGGTGCTCGGGGAGGTCGCGCACGCGCGCGGCCTCGGCGCGGCGGCGCTGCTGTCGCCGGTGGTCGTCGTGGGCGCCGCGGTCCTCGCGTGCGCCGTGGCCGTCGTCGCCAAGTGGGCGCTGGTCGGCCGGATCCGGGCGGGGGAGCACCCGCTGTGGAGCGGGTTCATCTGGCGCAACGAGCTCGCCGACGCCTTCCTCGAGGTCGTCGCCGTGCCGTGGCTCGGCCCCGCGACGGTCGGCTCGCCCGCGATGAACCTGTGGCTGCGGGCGCTCGGCTCCCGGATCGGCCGCGGGGTCTGGTGCGAGACGTACTGGCTGCCCGAGGCCGACCTCGTGACCCTCGGCGACGGGGCCACGGTGAACCGCGGGTGCGTGCTCCAGACGCATCTGTTCCATGATCGGGTGATGAGCATCGACACCGTCCGCCTGGACGACGGCGCGAGCGTGGGCCCGCACGGCGTGGTCCTGCCCGCCGCGAGCCTCGGCGCGGGCGCCTCCGTCGGCCCCGCGTCGCTCGTGCTGCGCGGCGAGTCCATCCCGGCGGGCAGCCGCTGGACCGGGAACCCGGTCGCGCCGGTGACCGCGTGACGGGGGGTGCGGGGGCGGCGGGCGTCGCGGCGGGGGCGACCGCCGCGACGGAGGGCGTCGACCCGTACCTGCCCGACCGCGGCCCCGGCGGCCTCGACGTGGCGCGCTACGAGCTCGACCTGGACTACCGGGTCGCGACCAACCGGCTCGACGCGCGCGCGGTCGTGCACGCCACCGCCGCGACCGACCTGGACCGGCTGTCCCTCGACCTGGTCGGGCTGCAGGTGTCCCGGGTCCTGGTCGACGGGCGGCGCCCCGGGCGGTTCGCCGTGCGGGACGGGCGCCTGGAGGTGCGGCTGGCTCGGCCCGTCGCGGCCGGGGCGCCGGTCACCGTCGAGGTGCACTACGGCGGCAGCCCCGGCCCGCGCCGCGGACCGTGGGGCGAGGTCGGCTGGGAGGAGCTGACCGACGGCGTCATCGTCGCCGGCCAGCCCGACGGCGCGCCGTCCTGGTTCCCGTGCGACGACCGGCCGTGCGCCAAGGCCGCGTTCCGGATCGCCGTCACCACCGAGGTCGGCTACGAGGTCGTCTGCAACGGCGCGCTCGTCTCCCGCCGCCAGCGGTCGAGCCGCGTCCGCTGGGAGTTCGAGCAGCGCGAGCCCACCGCGCCCTACCTCGCGACGGTCCAGATCGGGCGGTACGAGCGGACCGCGCTCGCCGGCGGGCCCGTGCCGCAGGACGTCGTCGCCCCGCCGCGGCTGCGGGCCGCGCAGGCGCACGACTTCGCCCGGCAGCCCGAGATGATGGCGCTGTTCGTCGACCGGTTCGGGCCGTACCCGTTCGACCGCTACGACGTCGTCGTCACCGACGACCCGCTGGAGATCCCGCTCGAGGCGCACGGCCTGTCCGTGTTCGGCGCCAACCACGTCGACGGCCGGCGCGGGACCGAGCGGCTGGTCGCGCACGAGCTGGCCCACCAGTGGTTCGGCAACAGCCTGACCGCCGCGACCTGGCGGGACATCTGGCTGCACGAGGGGTTCGCCGCGTACGCGGAGTGGCTGTGGGAGGAGGCCGCCGGCGGCCGGTCCGCCGACGCCCAGGCGCGCACCGTCCGGCAGCGGCTCGCCGGGCTGCCGCAGGACCTCGTCATCGGCGACCCCGGCCCCGACCTCATGTTCGACGACCGGCTCTACAAGCGCGGCGCCCTCACCCTGCACGCCCTGCGGACCGACCTCGGCGACGGGCCGTTCTTCGACGTGCTGCGCGCGTGGACGGCGCGGCACCAGCACGCCACGGTGACGACGGCGGCGTTCGCGGCGTGCGTCGCGGACGTGGCGGGGGTGGACGCGAGCGCGCTGCTGGGCGCGTGGGTGGGCGCGGCGCCGCTCCCGGCGCTGCCGCGGAGGCGCTGACGCCGCCCCGGCCGCCGAGGTCGAGCGTTCGCCCGCGCCGCGCCTGCTGAACCACTCGATCTCGGCGAAAACGCTCGACCTCGGCGGTGGTGCGCCCGTCAGGGGAGGGGAAAGGTGCGGTCGTCGAGCGCCGGGGGCGCGCTCGGCGACATGGGCAGCAGCGCGGCGAGCGCGGCGATGTGGTCGGCGCCGGCGTCGATGTCGGTCAGCCACCAACGCGTGCCGGGTGCGCGAGCGAGGGCCGCACCGGCGGCCGGGTCCACGACCCGCACCTCCGGCCGGCCGGCCGCGTCGGACACCCGCAGCGCCCGCGGGTCGACCGCGAGCCCCGTGCCCGCGGCCTTGAGCACCGCCTCGGTGCGGGCCCAGGTGCGGAGCAACCCGTGCGGCCCGGCGGCGGGCGGTTCGCCGGGCGCGAGGACGACGCGCGCGAGGTCGTCGCCGCCCCGGGCGCGCACCCCCGCACCGTCCCGTGGGTCGCCCTCGGTCCGGCGCACGGGCTCGACATCCACGCCGACCGGCCCGTCGTCGCTCAGCGCGACGACGACCAGGTCGCCCCCGCGGCTCAGCGACACGTGCGGCACCTGGCCGCCGTCCGTGCGGTCCGCGACCGGGACCCCGTGCGCCGCCGACCCGCAGCGGGGGCAACGCCGCCGCACCCGGACGGCGTCCGGCTCCACCCCGCACGCCTCCGCGACGGCGCGGCGCGCGAGCAGCAGCACCGAGGCGACGGCGGCCCGGTCGGCGGGCGCGGCGCGATCGAGGCGCGCGCGCTCGTGCGGGGCGAGCAGCGGCACCAGCACGTCGGCGGGCACGACGGCGGCGCGGCGCACGCGGATCAGGGGCACGGCGCCATCCTCCCGCGGCGGGGTCCCCACCCGGTTCTCGCCGTGCCACCCGAACGAGAGGGTGGCAGTGCGACAACCGGGTGGGGACCAGGACGGGCGGGCGTCGTCCCCGGGCCGGACCCGCGAGGCGTCAGGCGGCGACGGCCTCGCGGGCCGGCTCGGTGGCCTCCTCCGCGGGGGCGCGGTGCGTGAAGCGGTGGAACGTCGCCCGGGTGCCGCCCTCGCTGCGCCGGGCCAGGGCCAGGCCGACGACGACCGCGCCGAGCAGCGGGCCGACGCCGCACGCGACCATGCCGGCGCGGGCGCCCAGGTGCTCGCACACCCAGCCGATCAGCGTCCCGGACACCGCCTGCGCGCCGAGCAGCACCAGCACGTAGAGCGCCATGACGCGGCCGCGGACGTGCGGGGCGACGGTCGTCTGCACGAGCGTGTTCGACCCCGTCAGGTACAGCAGGGTCACGACGCCCATCGCGATCAGCACGGTGATGAACACCGGCCGGGACGGCGCGGCGGCGGCGAGCAGCTGCAGCAGGCCGATCGCGCCCGCGAGCAGCACCAGGTGCGTGATCCGGCTGCCGCGCCGGCGGGTCGAGAGCAGCGCCCCGGTGAGCGCGCCGACCGCGAGCATCGAGGTGAGCAGCGCGTAGCCGCCGGCGTCGGTGCGGAACACCTGGTCGGTGTAGGCCGCGAGGACGGTCGCCATGTTGACGCCGGTGACGGCGACGAACCCGACGAGCACCACGGACCACAGGATCCGCGGGCTGCGCCGGACGTACGCGAGGCCCTCGCGGAGCTGGCCCTTGGCGCGCGCGACGACGGGCGTCGCGGTGAGCTCGGCGGTCCGCATGACCGAGAGCAGGGCGACCGCCGCGAGGCAGGCCACCGCGTTGAGCAGGAACGTCCAGCCCTCGCCGACCGCGCTGATCAGGCCGCCGGCGACCGCCGGGCCCACCAGGCCGCCGAGCTGGAACACCGCGGAGTTGACGCTGATCGCCTGGCGGAGGTGCTGCGGGCCGGCGACCTCGTGCACGAACGCCTGCCGCGCCGGGTTGTCGAACACCGTCGCGAGCCCGCTGACGAACGCGGCGACCAGCACGTGCCACGCCTGGACGTGCCCGCTGAGCGCGAGCACGCCGATCGCGAGCGTCGAGAGCCCGAAGATCGACTGGGTCACCATGAGGACGCGCCGGCGGGGGAACCGGTCCGCGACGACGCCGCCGACGAGCCCGAGCAGCAGCATCGGCACGAACTGCAGCGTGACCGTGAGACCGACGAGCGCGGCCGAGCCGGTGAGGCTGAGCACGAGCCAGTCCTGGGCGACGCGGGCGGCCCAGCCGCTCGTGTTCGTCAGGACCTGCGAGAAGACGTAGAGCCGGAAGTTCCGGACGCCGAGCGCGGCGAGCGTCGCGTTCCGGGGCTTCGGCGCGGCGGGCGCCGAGGAGGCGGCGGCCGCGGCGTCGGCGGGGGTGTCGGCCACCGGCCGGGGGCGGCGGTGCAGCGCGAGGCGCGGGCCGTGCAGCGTGCGGCTCAGGCGGCTCGTGGCGGCGGTGGCGGTGCGGCGGGTGCGGGTCGGGGACGGGGCGTGGCGGCGAGCCGAGGGCACAGGTGTTCCTTGCTGAGGCGATGCGGTGAGGTGTCGGTGCGGAACTCAGGTCCGTGACGAGTCGTGTCCCTCTAGGCTACGGCGCCCGCGGCGATTTCTTGAGGTGATGGCGGCAATCACTGTGATCACGTTCTGTAATGATGTGGTGAAGGCGCCGCAGGTCAGCGGGCCGCCGCCCGAGCCGGAGGATCGTCGTGTTTGACCCCGACCAGCTGCGCACTTTCCTCGCCGTTTCCGAGACGTTGAACTTCACGCGCGCCGCGGCCCGGCTGTCCCTGTCGCAGCCCACGGTGAGCCAGCACGTGCGCAAGCTCGAGGACGCCGCCGGGCGCCGCCTGCTGGACCGCGACACCCGCGGGGTCGCCCTCACCGACGACGGCCAGGCGATGGCGACGTTTGCCCGGACGATCCTCGCGGCCCACGACGAGGCGACCCGGTACTTCACGGGCTCGGCGATGCACGGCCGGCTGCGGTTCGGGGCGGCCGACGACCTCGCGCTCGCCCAGCTGCCGCGGGTGCTCCGCGACTTCCGCCGCCTGCACCCGCGGATCAACCTGGAGCTGACCGTCGCGCAGAGCGGCGCGCTGCACCGGCGGCTCCGGGCGGGCCAGCTCGACCTGGTCTACATCAAGGAGGCCACCGGCCAGGCGGAGGGGCAGCTCGTCCGCCGCGACCGGCTGGTGTGGGTCGCGGTGCCCGGGACGGCGGTCGACGCCGAGGCGCCGGTGCCGCTCATCACCTACCAGGGCGCGTCGCTGACCCGGCAGGCCGCCGTCCGGGCCCTTACCGAGGCCGGCCGGCCGTGGCGCACGACGTGCAAGGTGATCGAGGTCAACGGTGTGCTCGCCGCGCTCCGGGCCGGGCTCGGCATCGCCGTGCTGCCGCAGAGCCTGCTGCCGGAGGACCTCGTGCAGCTGCCGGCCGCCGCGCTCGGGCTGCCGGACCTCGGGGACGTCGACATCACGCTGGTGGCGAACCCGCAGTCGCCGCGTGAGCCGATCGACGCGCTGACCACGGCGATCCTGGGCCAGGCGCCGCGCTGACGTCAGGACGGGTCGCCGATCCGCTCCAGGGCGTCGACGACCAGGTCCCAGAACCGGTCCCGGTCCAGCTCGAGCGCGATCGCCGTCGGGCAGTCGTCGGGTGCGGGGGCGCGCAGGTCGACGACCGTCATCCCGGTGGTCAGCTCGCCCGCGAGCTCCACGTCCACGGGCGCCCGCCGCACCGTCATCACCGACGGGTCGATCACGTAGGCCACGGCGCACGGGTCGTGCACCGGCGGGGCGTCGAACCCCATCGTGTCCCGGTACGACGCGGTGAAGAACGCGAGCAGCTCCTCGACGAACCGCGCGGGAGCGGTGCCGACGTCCGCGATCCGGCGCACGACCTCCGGGGTGGCGAGCGCCTGGTGCGTCAGGTCGAGCCCGACGACCACGACGTCCCACCCGGCGCGCAGCACGACCCGCGCGGCCTCCGGGTCCTCCCGGATGTTGAACTCCGCCACCGGCGACCAGTTCCCGGTCCGGTACGCGCCGCCCATGAGGACCACCTGCCGCACCCGCTCGACGATGCGGGGCTCCCGCAGCACGGCCAGCGCGATGTTGGTGAGCGGCCCGGTCGGGACCAGCGTCACGGTGCCGGGCTCCCGGCTCATCACCGTCTCGACGATCAGGTCCACCGCGTGCCGCGGGTCGAGCGCCTGCGCGGGCTCGGGCAGGACCGGGCCGTCGAGGCCCGACTCGCCGTGGATGCTCGGGGCGTGGTCCCGGACCCGGACGATCGGGCGGTCTGCGCCCGCGGCGACCGGGACGCCCGTCAGACCGGCCACCCGGGCGACGGCGAGCGCGTTGCGGGTGACCTTGGCGAGGTCCTGGTTGCCCGCGACGGTCGTGACGGCGAGCAGCTCGACCTCCGGGCTGCCGTGCGCCAGCAGCAGGGCGACCGCGTCGTCGTGGCCGGGGTCGCAGTCGAGGATGATCGGGCGGGGCATCGGTGCTCCTCACGTCGGCCGGGGGAGCGTCGCAGCGGGCGGCGGGGCGGGTCAAGACGCGCTCGCGTAGGTGGTGCCGCGGGCACGCCTGCCCCGTGACTCCTGCTTCGCTGGTTCTCCGACGTCGACGAGGAGGTGGCCGGTGCCGGACCGGGACGGCGCGCCCCGCCCAGCGGGGTGGGAGCGCGCGCTGGGCGTCGCAGTCGGTGGGGTCGTCGCAGCCGTCGCCGCCGTCGTTCTGTGCGTCGTGCTCGCCGACCGGGTCCTGGTGCTCCTCGTGCTCGCCGCCGTCGGCCTCGCCGTCGCGGCGGTCGTCCGGCTGGTGCGGAGCCTGCGACGAATCGGCGCCCTGGACGAGGCGCGATGGGTGGCGCTCGCCCGGGTGGTCCTCGTGCTCCTCGGTGTCGGGGTCGCTGTCCGCGGGGCGGTCGGGCTCGAGCGCGAGGGCCTCACCCTCGCGTCCGTCGACGACGTGATGTGGTCGGCCGGACCGTGGCCGCCGGGCGTCGCGACCCGGCTCCACCTGATGTCGGAGCTCGGCCGACCGGCGTGGGAGGTGGTCCTGAGCGCGCTCGGCGGTGTGGTGCTCGCGTGGCTCCTGATCGGCGCGGGCGTTGCCGGGCTGCGGTCGTGGGCGGCGGCCGATCGGGCGGCTGCCGCCGGGACGGCGTCGCCCCCGTTCGCGACGCAGCGGGTCGAACGCCTTTTCGCGACCGTCCTGCTGGTCGCGCTCACCTGGCTGGTGGTCCGGGGGAACGTCGCGGCCCTGGTCGGCTGGTGGTCGTCGGGCCCCGGAATGTCCCCGTAACACCCGCTGGTTAGGCTCGACGGTGGGGCGCGCGTCCGCGCGGCCCGGGCACGAGGGAGAGCGTTCGTGGCACAGGGTGTGGTGGCCGAGGGCCTGCAGGTCGGGTACGCGGCGATGCTGGAGCAGTTCCATCCGACCGAGGCGGTCGAGCTGTCCGCCTACGCGGAGTCCCAGGGGTTCCTCGGCACGATGGCGGCCGACCACTACCAGCCGTGGGTGCCGCAGCAGGGGCAGTCCGCGTTCGTGTGGAACGTGCTGGCCGCTCTCGGCGAGCGCACCACCGGCGACATGGGCCCCGGGGTGACCGCGCCGACGTTCCGCTGGCACCCGGCGATGGTCGCGCAGGCGTCGGCGACGCTCGCCGCGATGTACCCGGGCCGGCACTGGCTGGGTCTGGGGTCCGGCGAGGCGCTGAACGAGCACATCACGGCCCAGTACTGGCCCGAGGCGCCCGAGCGCATCAACCGGATGTTCGAGGCCATCGACATCATCAAGAAGCTGTTCACGGCCTCGCTGGCGGGCAAGGACGTCAAGCACGCGGGCCAGTTCTACAAGGTCGAGTCGACCCGGCTGTGGACCATGCCCGAGGTCGCCCCGGAGATCCTGGTCGCCACGGCCGGCCCCGTCACGGCCAAGCGCGCGGGCAAGCACGCGGACGGCCTCATCACCGTCGGCGCCCCGCTGGAGAAGATCAGCGGCCTGTTCGGGAAGTTCGACGAGGGCGTACGCGAGTCGGGCCGCAACCCGGAGGACCTGCCGAAGGTGCTCCAGCTGCACCTGTCCTGGGCGGACACCGACGAGCAGGCGCTCGAGAACGCCATGGTCGAGTGGCCCAACGGCGGCATGAAGTTCCCCAAGGGCGACATCCGCTCGCCGTTCGACTTCGCGCAGATGGCCAAGCTCGTGCGCCCGGAGGACTTCGAGGGCCGCATGGTCATCTCGGCCGACCCCGACGTGCACCGGGCCGAGATCCAGAAGTACGTCGACCTCGGCTTCGACCGCATCTACCTGCACAACGTGGGCCGCAACCAGCGCGAGTGGATCGACGTGTTCGGCCGGGACGTGCTGCCGAAGCTGGTGCGCTGACGGTGACCGACGCCGGCGCCGGCCCGGTCTCCGCCGCGGCCGACCTGCTCACCGCCTGGGGCGTCCCCGGCATCGGCGAGGTGCGCCCCGGCGACGACCTGGCCGCGCTGCTCGGCGACGCCCTGGCGGCGGACGCGTCGGCCAGACCGTCGACGGCGCTCGCGGACGGCGACGTCCTCGTCGTGACGAGCAAGGTCGTGTCCAAGGCCGAGGGCCGCGTCGTGCAGGCCGAGGACCGCGAGGCGGCGATCACCGCCGAGACGGTGCGCGTCGTCGCGACCCGCGAGCACCCCGGCGGCGTCACGCGGATCGTCGAGAACCGGCTCGGCTTGGTGATGGCCGCCGCCGGCGTCGACGCGTCGAACGTGGACGAGGGCACGGTCCTGCTGCTGCCCGTCGACCCCGACGCGACGGCCCGGGCGCTGCGCACGGCGCTGGGGGAGCGGTTCGGGGTGACGGTCGGGGTCGTGGTGTCCGACACGGCCGGGCGACCCTGGCGGCAGGGCCAGACCGACATCGCCATCGGGGCGGCGGGGGTGCGGGTGCTGGACGACCTGCGCGGCTCGACGGACACGCACGGCCGCCCGCTGCAGGTCAGCATGGCGGCCGTCGCCGACGAGATCGCGGCCGCCGCCGAGCTGGTCAAGGGCAAGGCGACCGGGCGGCCCGTCGCGGTGGTGCGCGGGCTGGCGCACGTCGTGACCGTCGAGGACGGTCCGGGGGCGCGGGTGCTGGTGCGGACCGGCCCGGACGACATGTTCGCCGAGGGCACCGCGGAGGCGTACGCGCGCGGGTGGAAGGACGCGGCGGGGGCCGGCGGCGAGGTGCGCTGAGGCTGCGGCAGGTCGCCCTGTCGCGCTGGCGCGTCGATCGCTAGCGTCGACTGCATGGCGCGCCTCGATCGCATCACGTCAGACCCGGGCATCTGCCACGGTCAGCCGGTCGTGCATGGACTGCGGTACCCGGTGTCCATGCTGCTCGGGGTGATGTCCGCGGGCATGTCGAGCAAGGACATCCTGGACGACTACCCCGACCTGGAGGCCGAGGACCTGCTGGCCGCTCTCGAGTACGGGGCGTTCGTCGACGGCGGTCAGAACGACGACTCAGCAGGCGAGCAACGATCGGATTTCAGGTGAATGACGCGGATCAGATGTCGTTCAGGCTTCGGTCCGTTGCTGCGGGGTGACCGCCATCGGGGCGCTGGACGCGGTACCCAAGCTGCTCGAGCGCCGCGGCTGCGGCAGCCGGGTGGTCGCGGGTCGCGGCCTTCAGCTGCTTCGTACGCCACTCCCGACGGTTCTCGATGATGACGTTGCGCCACCCGACCTGAGCTCGTACCCCGAGCACATCGATCAAGATCTGCAACACGTCCTCGAGTGCCGGCCGGAAGCGGTCGCCGCCGACGGGGAAGTGCAAATCGTCGGGTCGTGGCAGACGGCCCTTGAGGGTGATGTCTCTCGTTCGCTTGCGTGCGAGGGGGGTCGCATCGCCGGCCAACGAAACCACTGCCGCCAGGTCTTGCCTGTCGTGGGGGACCTGCAGATGCGCGCGGGGCAGATGACCACCTCGCGTCGCGTCATAGTCGTACCGGAACAGGGGTATACCCGCCGCCGGGCCGAAGTAGACCGCGAACGTCGACTTGTCGACGCGCATGTGCACGCCTGCGGTGTCCAGTGCACAGAGGTAGCTGACCACCAGCGTCACGACCTCGTCGTCCGGCAGGGGCAGAGGAATCCCCGTATCGGGGAACTGCCGCACGGCGAACCTCGTACGTCCACCTCCCGAGAGCATGGTGGCTCGGAATGGCGCGCACCCGTCCCCCAGTACACCGAAGACCATCGCCGTGAGACTGGTGGCGAAGCTCTTCGCCTGATCCGGAAGAGCGCCCGCGCGCTCGCTCACACGGCTGGGGCGTCGTCGAGCAGGTAGTCCAGGAGATCAAGCTCTGACAGGGCGGCCACGCCGACGGCGTCGAGGCGGTACGCCGCGCCCAGCTCGCGGAGCTCGTCCGCCGTGACTCCTTGCTCAGCCAGGATCGCAGCGCGCCTCGCCCGCGCCTGCTCGACCGTGAGCTGCTCGAGAACTCCTGCAGGTGCCACGACGCTCTCCTCCGCTCGGACGTCGATCACTCATACCACTGTGGCACGGGCCGCCGACATGGGTGCAAGACGCGCCGTCAATGTGTGCGTGCTCGCGCGGCTGACTGAGTCACCGCCCCGGCTGCTGCCCCGCGATCTGCGCCGACTGCCCCGTCGCGCCCGGCTCGCCGGCCGGGATCGGCTCCGCGATGACCGCGGTGCCGTAGGCGCACACCTCGCTGAACTGCCCGATCGAGTCGGTGTCGAACCGCATCGCAACGATCGCGTTGGCCCCGCGCTGCGCCGCCTCCTCGGTCATGCGGCGCATCACCTCGTGCCGGGACTCGTACATGATCTTGGTGTACTCGGGGATCTCGCCGCCGCCGATGGAGCGGAAGCCCGCCGTGAAGTTCGCTCCGATGTTGGTCGAGCGCACGGTCAGGCCCATGACCTCGCCGAGCACCGCCTGGATGCGGTAGCCGGGGATCTCGTTGCTGGTCACCACGATCATGCGGCGATCGTGCCAGCACCGGCCGGTGGGCCGCGAACCCGGCGCGCAGGATCACCCGGGCGCCGGGTGCGCCGCCACCCACCCGGGCGCGGCTAGCATCGCGACGCCGGGCCCGCGGGCGCGGCGCCGACGGCGGGGGCACGACGAGAGGGAGGCCCGGGTTGGGCACGTCCGAGAAGTTCCAGTACGGCGACGGTCGGTGGGGCGGCGACCTCGCGGCCACCCCGAGCCTGGCGATCGAGGTCCAGGACAGCGACATCGCGGTCATCGACTACCGGCCGGCCCCGGAGGGCCTGGGCCGGTTCTACCTCGGTTTCCAGCCGCGCGACCTGTACGACGACCCGGCCGAGAGCGAGCCGGTCGACATCGAGGCCGAGGCGGAGGCCTTCGCCACGTGGGCCGAGTCGGTGGGCGCGCTCGACGTGCAGCCGAACGAGGTGCGTCGCCTCATGGCGATCGAGGGCGAGGAGCCGGAGGACACGTTCGTCGAGGAGACGGTGGTCCGGCTGCTGCGGCTGCTCGGGCTGTCGGTGCCGAAGGGGCTCGCGGGCTAGGGACCTTGCCGGGGTGACCTCACACCCGGGTGCCCTCCGTCGTCGACAGGGCGACGCGCGGCGCCCGCCGTGCGCGAGCACGAGCACGAGGAGCAGGAGATGAGGATCGCCGTCTGCGGCGGGACCGGGGTGGTCGGCCGGCACGTGGTGCGCGTCGCGGCCGAGCGGGGGCACGACGTCGCCGTCCTGAGCAGGGGGGCGGGCGTCGACGTCGCCGGCGGTCCCGACGCCGCGGTGGACGCCGCGCTCGCCGGGGCCGACGTGGTGGTCGACGTGCTCAGCACGACGACGCTGTCGGCGCGGCGCGCGGTCGCGTTCTTCGAGGCGACGACGCGCCGGCTGCTCGCCGCGGAGGAGCGCGCCGGGGTGCGGCACCACGTCGCGCTGTCGATCGTCGGCATCGACGGGATCGACGCGTCGTACTACGCGGGAAAGCTGGCGCAGGAGCGGCTGGTGGCCGCCGCGGCGGTCCCGCACTCGATCGTCCGCGCCGCGCAGTTTCACGAGTTCGCCGGGCAGATCGTGGCGCGGGCGTCGCTCGGGCCGGTGACGCTGGCTCCGCGGACGCTGACCCGCCCCGTGGCGGCGGCCGAGGTCGCCGAGCACCTCGTGCGGGTAGCCGAGGGTGGGCCGGTCGGCCGCGCGCCCGACCTGGTCGGCCCCGCGGACGACACCCTGGCGGGCATGATCCGCCGCCAGTCGACCCACGACGGGACGGGCCGCCGGGTGCTGGAGGTGCGGCTGCCCGGCGGGTACGGCGCGGGCCTGGCGTCGGGCGCCCTCCGCGGGGGCCCCGACGCGCTCCGCGGGCGCCTGACGTTCGACGACTGGCTGCGCTCGCCGACCCGAGACGTCTGACCCGCGCGCCGCCCCGGCAGCCTCGTGCGTCGAGCGAGCAGTCGACGCGTCGAGCGAGCAGTCGGCGAGTACTCGCTCGACGCGTCGAGTACCCCCTCGGCGGCAGGCGGGGCCGGGCGGGCCCCGACCGGCCCGGGCGTCAGGCCTTGGCGGCCCGCGCGGCGGCCTTCGCGGCCTGCTTGGTCTCCCGGACCCGGCGCAGCGACTCCGGGTCGCGCACGTCGGCGATCGACCGCGGCACGTCGTCCGCGTAGGCGCCCGCCGCCTCCTGCCAGCCGGCGGGGGTGACCCCGCGCTGCTTGGCGAGCAGCGCCAGGAAGATGCGGGCCTTCTGGTCGCCGAACCCGGGCAGCGCCTTGAGCCGCTTCAGCACGAGCGCGCCGTCCGGGTCGCCGTCGACCCAGATCCGGGTCACGTCGCCGTCGTAGTCGTCGACCACAGCGCGGGCGACCGCCTGGATGCGGCCCGCCATCGACCCCGGGAACCGGTGCACGGCCGGGGGAGTGGCGCACAGCGCGGCGAACTCCTCGGGGTCGGCCTCGGCGATGCGCCGGACGTCGAACCCGCTCATGCGCTGCTCGATCTTGGCCGGGCCCGCGAACGCCGACTCCATCGTGACCTGCTGGTCGAGCAGCATCCCGACGAGCAGGGCGAACGGGTCGGAGTCGAGCAGGCGGTCCGCGTCGGCGTCGCCGGTCAGCCAGAGGGTCATCGCGCCATTGTGCCCGAGGCCCGCGCGCTGCCGATCTCACCCGCCGCGGGTGCCACGGGGTGTTGACCGGGCGGTGGCGCGGGCGGACCGTGGACGGGGTACGAGGGGGTACCGCCATGCGCCGCCGACTGCTCGCCCTGCTGTCCGTCCTCTCGCTGCTGCTCGGGGCCGCCGTGCTCACGGCACCCGCGGCGTCCGCGCACCCGTACTGCGGGCAGGTCTGGGGTTCGCTCGCGAGGGGCGTCCCGGGCATGTCGGCCGGCCAGCTCACGGACGTGCGCGCGGGTCGGCACGACTGCTACGACCGGCTCGTCCTGGACGTCGACCGGCCGCTCACCGCGTGGTCGGTGCGGTACGTCGGTCAGGTCACGGCCGACGGCTCCGGCGCCGTGGTCCCGGTCCGCGGCGGGGCGCGGCTCGAGGTCGTCGCGCGCGTGAACGTCGTCCCGACCGACGCGTTCTTCGTCGGCGTCGGCACCGACCTCGTGAGCACCGCGGGCTACCGGACGTTCCGGCAGGTGGCCTGGGCGGGCAGCTTCGAAGGGGTGTCGACCGTCGGTCTCGGCGTGCGGGCGCGGCTGCCGTTCCGGGCGTTCGTGCTGCCCGGGCCGGGTGCCGGGTCGCGGCTGGTGGTCGACGTCGGGCACCAGTGGTGCGCGACGGGGCACACCGACTGCTGAGGGCCCGCGGCCCTCAGGGAACGACGGGCGCGGCGGCCGCCGCGGGCGGGACGGCCGTGTCGACCGCGCCCGGGTCGCCGAGGACCGCCGACCAGCGCAGGTCCGGGCAGTCCGCCGCGGTGGCGCAGAACCGCGCGGGCTCGTGCGCGCCCCAGCCCAGCGGGATGCCGACGACCCCGAACAGGCAGCCCGCGAGGGTGAGCACAGACATGACGCGCTGCCGCACGCTCATCGCCCCGCCTCCTGCCCGGCCCATCGACATCCTGTCCCCCCACCCATCGGCGACGCACCGCCCGGGTGGAGCGCGCATCCGGGTGATCGCGAGAGGCTGACCCGGCGGACGCGCCCTGCCAGGATCGGGGGAGGCGGACCCGCGCGGAAGAGGGGGAGCACCCATGACCGAGGTCACGGAGTACGTCACGTCGCTGCCGGACCCGGAGCGGGCGGTCGTCGCCGGGCTGCTCGACCGGGTGCCGGCCCTCGTGCCGGACGCCGAGCAGGGCACGAGCTACGGCATGGCCGCGTACCGACACCGGGGTCGGCCGCTCGTGGCGGTGGCGGTCGGACCGCGCGGGTGCACGGCGTACCCGTTCAGCTCCGACGTCACGGCCGCGGTGCTGGCGACGCTCGACGGGTTCGACGCCACCAAGGGCGGCATCCGGTTCACCGTCGACCGGCCGCTGCCGGGAGAGGCATTCGACGCGCTCGTCACGGGGCGCCGGGCCGAGATCGACGCGGCGCTGGACCGGCGTCGCGGCTGACGGCGCGGGGCCGGTGCCGGGGGCGAGCGCGGCTGCCCGGGCCGACGACGCCGTGCGGGCGCGTCCGAGGACGGGCGCCCGCCGGCACGCGCTCGTCGGCACCCGGTCGCCGGTGCCGGACGCGCGCGCCGCGCCGTCGCGGCCCCGCGTAGGGTGCGTCCGTGCTGCTCGGTCGGTGGGTCCTGGTCGTCCCGGTGAAGGACGCGCGGCGCGGCAAGACCCGGCTGGCCGACGTGCTGGAGCCGCGGGCGCGGGCCGCGCTCGTGCGGGCGATGGCCCTCGACACGGTCGAGGCGGTGCTCGCGAGCCCGCGCGTCGCCCGGGTCGTGGTGGTGACCGCCGACCCCGAGGTGACGTCGGCTGCGGCGGCGCTGCCGCGGGTGCGCGTGCTGCCCGAGCCGCCGCCGGCGCCCGAGGACGCCGTGGGCGGCTGGGCGTCGCTCGACCGGGCCGTGTCCGCCGGGGTGGCCGCCGCGCGCGGTGAGGCGCCGACCGCGCACGTCGGGGTGCTGCTGGGCGACCTGCCCGGGCTCGACCCGGCCGAGCTCGACGCGGCGCTCGAGGCCGCGGAGGCGCACCCGCTCGCGGTGCTGCCGGACGCCGAGGGCACGGGGACGACGCTGCTCACCGCCAGGGCGGGGGCTGCGCTGCGGCCGGCGTTCGGCGGCGGATCGTCGGCGGCGCACCGGGCGCTCGGGCACGCGGAGATCGCGCTGCCCGCGGACGCGACGCTGCGGCACGACGTGGACGTGCCGGCGGACCTGGCGGCGCTGGTCGCGCGCGGGGTCGGCGGGCGCACGGGGGCGCTGCTGCGGCGGCTGGGACCGCTGGGCTGAGCGCCGTCCTCGTCAGTCCTCGGGCCCGAGCACCGCGATCGGCGAGTAGCCCGCCCGGTCGGCCAGGCACGCCACGACCCGCTGCGCGTCGTCGCGCGTCGCGCCCTCCACCAGCTGCACGGTCACGGCCGCCGGCGGCCAGACGGTAGGTGTGATCGCCGAGAGCAGGGCCGGGTCGTCCCAGCAGGCAGCGGCGTCGCCGGTGACGTCCGGGCCGGCGACGACGGTCCACGGTCCGGGATCCGCGACGACCGGGATCCGGGGGAGGCCGTCGGCGAACACCAGCACCAGAGCCGCGATCCCGCCCGCCGTCACCGCCGCCCGGACCGCCGCCCGCCGCCGTCGCATGCCGCCTCCCGGGTCCGTGGTGCTCTCGCGTCGACGGTAGCGGGGCGCTCGGCCGCGCGAGGGCGGTTCGGCGGGTCCGTCTTGTCGGGCGCGCCCCGGCGCGGTGATCGGCTCGCCGCCCAGGCGCGTCAGAGCCCGACGAGCGCCAGCGCCTCCGCCGCGATGCGCGCCGTCGCCGGCACGTCCGTCATCAGCGTCGGCGCGGCCGCCGCGCGCCAGCCGTCCGCGGCCAGCTTCTCCGCGGCCTCGGCGTCGACCGTGTCCACCAGCCACGCGTCCAGCACCCCGGCGTCGGCATCCGCGCGCGCGGCGTCGTCACGGCGCCCGTAGTACTGCGCGACCGCCTCGGCCGTCGCCTCGACGCCGATCGTCGCCAGGCACTGCGCCGCCATCCCGCGCACCGGCGCGCCCCCGACGATCGGGGACACGCCCACCACCGGGGCCGCGGTCGCGGCCAGCGCCGCGCGAACCCCCGGCACGGCCAGGATCGTCGACACCGACACGACGGGGTTCGACGGCGGGACGACCACGACGTCGGCCGACGCGATCGCGTCCAGCACGCCGGGCGCGGCCTGCGCGGAGTCGAGCCCGACCTGCACGAACCGCAGCGCGGGCAGCGCGGCGCGGTGCCGGACCCACCACTCCTCGAAGTGGATCGTCCGCTCGGCTCCCGGGTCGCCGTCGGGGTCGGCGACGACGACGTGCGTCTCGACCGGCTCGTCCGCCATCGGCAGCAGCCGCACGCCCTGCTCGGCGAGGCCCCACCGGCGGCTCAGCAGCGCGGTGGCCTCCGACAGCGTGCGGCCCTCGCGGAGCCACTGGGTCCGGGCGAGGTGGGTGGCGAGGTCGAGGTCGCCGAGGGTGAACCAGTCCCAGCCGACGCCGTACGCGGCGAGGTCGGTGCTGACCCGGCTGGTCTCCTCGCGCCGGCCCCAGCCCTGCTCCTCGTGCACGGCGCCCCCGAGCGTGTACATGAGGGTGTCCAGGTCGGGGCAGACACGGACGCCGTGCAGCCACATGTCGTCGCCGGTGTTGGCGATCACGGTGACCTCGGCGGTCGTGCCGCCCTGGCCGTCGGGCTGCCGGTCGCGCAGCAGGGCCAGCAGGCCGCGGGTGAACCGGGCGCCGCCGACGCCGCCGGACAGGACGGTGATCCTCATCGTGCTCCTTCGGGGACCGGCTCGGGCCGGGGGGTGCGGGAATCGGGCGCGTCCGGCACCGGGTCGCCGAACGCGATCACCGGCCGCCCCGTCCGCGGGTGGGTCAGCACGGCGCAGTCGACGCCGTAGACCGCGCGGACCAGTTCGGCGGTGAGCACCTCGCGCGGGTCGCCGGCCGCGACCAGCCGGCCCTCGGCCAGCACGAGCACGTGCGCGCAGTACGCGGCGGCCAGGTTGAGGTCGTGCAGCGCGGCGACCGTGGTGCGGCCGAGGTCGCGGACGAACGCCAGCAGCGACAGCTGGGCGCTGACGTCGAGGTGGTTGGTGGGCTCGTCGAGCAGCAGCAGGTCGGGCTCCTGCGCGAGCGCGCGGGCGATGTGCACCCGCTGCCGCTCGCCGCCGGACAGCGCGGACCACGCCCGGTCGGCCAGGTGCGCGGCGTCGGCGGCGGCGAGCGCGCGGTCGGCGGCGGCCTCGTCGGCGTCGGCGCCCCACAGCGTCCGGTACGGGATCCGGCCGAGCGCGACGACCTCGCGGACGGTGAGCGGGACGGTCGACGACGACTCCTGCTCGAGCAGGGCGACCCGGCGGGCGCGCTCGCGCCTCGGCACGGTGTGCACGGGGACGTCGTCGAGCAGCACGGCGCCGGCCTCGGGGTCGAGCAGCCCGGCGATCAGCCGCAGCAGGGTGGTCTTGCCGGCGCCGTTCGGCCCGAGCAGGCCGGTGAGCGCACCGGGCGGCGGCGTCGCGTCCACGCCGTCGACGACCCACCGGCCGCCCAGCCGCGTGCCGACGCCCGCGATGCTCAGGTCCACGCCGACCCCCTCCCGCGCCGCAGCAGCACCGCGAACACCGGCACGCCGATCAACGCCGTGACGATGCCGACCGGCAGCTCCCGCGGGTCGAACAGCGTCCGGGCGCCCGTGTCGGCCCAGACCAGGAAGATCGCGCCGACCACGGCGGCGACCGGCAGCAGCCGCCGGTGCGCGGGCCCGGTGAGCGCGGACACCGCGTGGGGGAGCACCAGGCCGACGAACCCGATCGACCCGCTCACCGCCACCATCGCCCCGGTCAGCAGCGCGACCAGGGTCATCAGCACCCAGCGGGTCCGGTCGACGTGGATGCCGAGCGCGGCCGCGGCGGTGTCGCCGAACGCGAACGCGTCCAGCCGCACCGCGGAGGCGACGAGCACCGTGCCGACGAGGACGAGCGCCCCGGCCGCGATGGCCACGCTCTGCCAGGTCGACCCGGCGAGCGAGCCGAGCAGCCAGTTGAGGATCTCCCGGTAGGAGTCGCCGGTGGCGGACCAGAAGATGACGAACGATGTCCCCGCGGCGGCGAGCTGCGACACCGCGAGCCCCGCCAGCACCGCGCGCCCCGGCGTCAGCACGCCGCCGACCCGGGCCAGGCTCAGCGTCGCGACCAGCGCGGCGAGCGCCCCGGCGAACGCCGCGACCGGCAGCAGCAGGCCCACGCCGACGACCAGCACCGCGACGGCCCCGAGCGAGGCGCCGGACGACAGCCCCAGCAGGTACGGGTCGGCGAGCGGGTTGCGGGTCAGGCTCTGCATCACCGCGCCCGCCAGCGCGAGGCCCGCGCCGACCGCCGCGCCCGTCAGCACTCGCGGCAGCCGCAGCTCCCACACGATCGCGTCGGTCAGCACCGGCACCCCGCCGTCCGCGCCCGCCGCCGGGCCGAGCCCGAGGTGGCCGGCGATGCTGCGCGCGACGTCGGCGACCGCGATGTCCGCCGGGCCGATCGTCACGCACACGAGCACGGTGGCGACCAGCAGCGCGAGGCCCACGAGCAGGGTCGGCAGCAGCGGCGGGCGCCACGGGGGCCGGTTCCCGTGGGTTGCGCGCGCGTCGAGCGGACGATCCTGACCGGTACGCCGACGGCGTGTCCGGCCGGGTCGTCCACCCGGGGGCGCGGTGGTCGTCATCGGTGCGGTCAGCCCTCCAGGTCCGCGAGCTGCTGCGACAGGTCGACCACGGCGTCGGCGTTCCGGACGCCCGCCTCGGCCGCGGGGAACGGCACCGTCAGGTACCGGTGCTCCTGGACGGCGGTGAGCCGGCTGGTGGCCGGGTTGCCCTCGAGCATCGCGATCTTGCTCTCGGCGGTGTTCCAGGTGGCGTCGACCAGCACGATGACGTCCGGGTCCGCGGCGACGACCTGCTCCCAGCCGGCCGAGGTCCAGGTGTCGTGCACGTCCGCGAAGATGTTGGTCAGGCCGGCGGCGTCCATCATCATCTGCGGGGCGCCGATGCCCGCGCCGACGTACGGGGTGTCGGTGCCGGACGAGTACCAGAGCGCGGTGGTCTCCTCGGCCGGGGGCTCGACGGCGTCGAGCGCGGCCTGCTGGTCGGCGATCAGGTCCTCCGCGCGGTCCTCGACGCCGAACACCGACGCGACCTCGCGGATCTCGTCGAACAGGCCGTCGAAGGTCAGCGGGTCCGGCATGTACCCGTCCTCCTTGCACGCGGCGGGGGAGACGTAGGTGCCGATGCCGAGGCCCTGCAGGGCGGAGCGCTCGCCGGCACCGTCGTCGGAGAAGTTCGACTCCCAGCCCGCGTAGACGAAGTCGGGCTGCACCTCGAGCAGCGCCTCCTGCCCGGGGACCTTGTCGGACAGCACGGGGACCGCGTCGTAGGCGGCGGTGTACGCGTCGGGCACGGGGCCGTCGGCGAACGCGGTGCCGACCAGGCGGTCCTCCAGGCCGAGGGCGAGCAGCATCTCGATCGAGGTCGACTTGATCGCGACGACCCGCTCCGGCGGGCTGTCGACGGTGACCTCGGTGCCGCAGTTGTCGAGGGTGACGGGGGTGAAGCCGTCCGCGGACGCGCTCGCGCTCGCGGCGGGGGAGGTGCCGTCCGCGGAGGCGGTGCCGCCGGCGCAGGCCGCGAGCGCGGCGACGGCCAGGGCCGCGGGCGCGGCGAGGACGAGGCGGGCGGCGCGGGTGCGCCGGGCCGGGGCGCCGGTGCGGGCGGTGGTGCGAGGGGTGCTGCGCACGGGGTGGGGCTCCTGACGGGATGCGGCGACGGCGCGGGCGGGCGGGGCCGCGGCGACGTCGTCGGCGGTCCGGGCGCCCGCGTCGGACGCACGGTCCGACGGTGGACGCTGGGGGAGACGGACCCGTGGGCGACGCCGGAGGGCGTCCGCCGCTGCGGGCCGGGGGAGGGTGCACGTCGCGCCCGGTGGCCGCGCCGCCCATGCGCGGGCGACGACACCCAGGCCACATCCGGCCTGGTCCGCGACCACCCTACGCCCGCGCGCGACCGCGCCGCGCGCCCCGCCGCGCTCTGCGCGCCACCCGCGCACACCGCGCACGCCGCGCACGCCGCGCCCCCCCGCGCACGCCGCGCGAGTCTCCACTTCCGGCCTGCACGCCGGCGCCGCCGCAGAGTCCTCATGTGGAGACTCGGCGACACCACCTCGCCGAGAGGGCAACTCTCGGCTGGGCGGACGCGGCACGCCGCAGCCGAGAGCTGCCATCTCGGCGAAGCGGGGCAGGGAGCAGCGCAGGCGGCGGTGCGGCGCTCAGCGCGCGGCGCTACGCGCCCGCGGCCAGAGCCAGGGCCGTCGCGACGCGGGCGACCTCGTCCGGTCCTCCCGCCAGCGCGCCGACCGTGACACGGACGTGGCCCGACCCGCCGGTGTCGTCGGCGGCCTCACCCGCGCGGAACGGTCGGCCCGGCGCCACGCGGATCCCCGCCGCCGCCAGCCGGACCAGCGCGGTCGCCTCGTCGGCCACCGGCACCCACAGGTTGATCCCGTCGCCCGGCTGCACCTCGACGCCGCGCTCGGCGAGCGCCGTGGTCAGCGCCCGCTGCCGCGCGTAGTAGGTCCGCCGGGCCTGGGCCACGGCCGCCAGCGCCTCGCCGTCGTCGAGCAGGTCGGCGAGCACGTGCTGCAGCAGGCGGCTGGTCCAGCCCGGCCCGAGCATCCGGCGCGCGACCACCCGGTCCAGCACCGCGGCCGGCCCGCCGACGGCGGCGATCCGCAGGTCCGGCCCGTGCGACTTGGAGTACGACCGCACGTGCACGACGCGGTCCGGCAGGTGGCTGCCGAGCGACACGTCGGCGGACGACGCGATCTCGCCGGAGTGGTCGTCCTCGACGATCGTCAGCCCCGCGCCGGGCGTCGCCGCCAGGTGCTTCCGGACGACCGCCGCCAGCTCCCGCGCCCGGGTCGACGTCATCGAGACGCCGGTGGGGTTGTGCGCGCGTGGCTGCAGGACGACGACCTCCGCGCCGGTGCGCAGCGCGGCGGCCAGGGCGTCGGGGCGCAGGCCCTGGCGGTCGAGCGGCACCGGCACGCGCTCGAGGCCGAGCTGGTCGCACAGGTCGAAGATCGGCGGGAACGACGGGTCCTCGACGACCACCCGGTCGCCGAACCCCGCGAGCTGCTCCAGCGTCCGGCTCATCGCGTCGACCGCGCCGTCGACGACCGTCACCCGCTGCGGCGTGAACGGCCAGGACGCGCGGAGCAGGCGCTCCAGCGGCTCGACGACCGGTGCGCCCAGGTAGGACCCGGTGCCGGCCGCGGGGGTGGCCGCGGCGACCCGGGCCAGCGCGCGCCCCAGCGGGGGCAGCAGCGCGGGGTCGGGGGTGCCGGCGGACAGGTCGATCGCCGGGCCCGGGCGGCGGGTCGGGGCGAGGGACGCGGACGGCGGTCCCGACGGCGCGCCGGGAGCGTCCGGGTCGACTCGCGGCTGCCCGGCGGACGCAGGCCCGGGCATCCCGCCCCCGACCCCGCCGACCCCGACCCCGGGCAGCGCCGCCCCGGCGTCCGCCCGCCCGCCCGCCGCCAGGTCCCGGTACCGCGGCGGCAGCCACGACGCCGGCTCCGGCAGCACGACCGTCCCCGCCCGCCCGCGCGACGCCACCAGCCCCACGGCGGCCAGCGCCTGCCACGCCCCGCTGACCGTCGCGGGGCTGACGCCCAGGTCGGCGGCGAGCCGCCGGACGGTGGGCAGGCGGTCGCCCGGCCGCAGGTCGCCGCTGCGCACCAGGCGCGAGACGGCGGCGGCGATCCCCCGGGGACTGCGGTCCTCCACGTGCTGGGCCACGTCCATGGGCGTCATCGTGCCCCCGCGCGCCCCCCGCACGGCCTGCCCTGGACCCCGGCGCCGCAGTGTTTACAGCCCCGTCATCGACGTTCTCGGGGCCGTTACGGGCAGAAACGCCGCAGAAATGTTCAACCCCCACAGTCACATTCCCATCGGGCCCCCGCGGTCCGGTCCCAGCACCCGGCATCACCCACTGCGGAGGTCCCTCATGTCAGTCGTGCGCGTCGCCTTCACCCAGGCCACCTGGACCGGCGACAAGGAGTCGATGATCCAGCTGCACGAGGACTGGACGCGCAAGGCCGCGGCCGAGGGCGCGCAGGTCATCGGCTTCCAGGAGCTGTTCTACGGCCCGTACTTCGGCATCACGCAGGACACGAAGTACTACGAGTACGCCGAGACGGTCCCCGGCCCGACCACCGACCGGTTCAGCGCGCTGGCCAAGGAGCTGGGCATCGTGATCGTGCTGCCGATCTACGAGGAGGACCAGCCGGGGGTGCTCTACAACACCGCGGCGGTCATCGACGCGGACGGCACCCTGCTCGGCACGTACCGCAAGCACCACATCCCGCACCTGCCGAAGTTCTGGGAGAAGTTCTACTTCCGGCCCGGCAACCAGGGCTACCCGGTGTTCGAGACCGCGGTCGGGAAGATCGGCGTGAACATCTGCTACGACCGGCACTTCCCGGAGGGCTGGCGGGTGCTCGCGCTCAACGGCGCGGAGATCGTGTTCAACCCGAACGCCACCGCCCCCGGCATCTCGAACAAGCTGTGGGAGGTCGAGCAGCCGGCAGCGGCCATCGCGAACGGGTACTACGTCATCGCGAACAACCGCGTCGGGCTCGAGGACAACGAGTACGGCGACGAGGCGGTGAACTTCTACGGCTCGTCGTACGCGGTCGGCCCGGACGGCAACTACGTCGGCGAGGTCGGCTCGACGACCGAGAACCAGCTGCTGATCCGCGACCTCGACCTCGACGTGATCCGGACGACCCGCGAGCGGTGGCAGTTCTTCCGCGACCGCCGGCCGGACGCCTACGGGCCCATCGTGGCGCCGTGAGCGGAGGACGAGGCATGAAGACCCTCATCACCGGCGGCACCGTCGTCAACGCGACCGGCCGCGGCGCCGCGGACGTGCTGATCGACGGCGAGACGATCGTCGCGCTGCTGCAGCCCGGTTCGACCGCCCTCGGCGTCGACCTGACCGCGACGGTCGACCGCGTCATCGACGCGACCGGCAAGTACGTGATCCCCGGCGGCATCGACGCGCACACGCACATGGAGATGCCGTTCGGCGGCACGTTCGCCTCGGACACGTTCGAGACCGGCACCACGGCCGCGGCCTGGGGCGGGACGACGACCATCGTCGACTTCGTGGTGCAGTACCCGCACGAGAACCCGGTCGACCAGTACGCCCTGTGGCACCAGAAGGCGGCCGGGAACTGCGCGGTCGACTACGCGTTCCACCAGATCCTGTCGGACGTGCAGGACTCGTCGCTGCACGCGATGGACGAGCTGATCGCCGAGGGCGTGACCAGCTTCAAGCTGTTCATGGCCTACAAGGGCGTCTTCCTGTCGGACGACGGGCAGATCCTCCGGGCCATGCAGAAGGCGTCCGACAACGGCGCGATGATCATGATGCACGCGGAGAACGGGTCGGTCATCGACACCCTCGTGCAGCAGCACGTCGCCCGCGGCGAGACCAGCCCGTACTACCACGGCGTCTCCCGGCCCTGGCAGGCCGAGGAGGAGGCGACGCACCGCGCGATCATGCTCGCCGACCTCACCGGGGCGCCGCTGTACATCGTGCACGTCTCCGCGAAGCAGGCGGCCGAGCAGATCGCCCAGGCCCGGGACCGCGGCCAGAACGTGTTCGGCGAGACCTGCCCGCAGTACCTGTACCTGTCGCTCGAGGACCACCTCGGCGCGACCAGCGAGCAGTGGGGCGACTTCGAGGGCGCCAAGTACGTGTGCTCGACACCGCTGCGGTCGAAGCACGAGGGCCACCAGCACCAGATGTGGAACTCGCTGCGCACGAACGACCTGCAGCTCGTGTCGACCGACCACTGCCCGTTCTGCATGAAGGACCAGAAGGAGATGGGGATCGGCGACTTCTCGAAGATCCCCAACGGCATCGGCTCGGTCGAGCACCGGATGGACCTGCTCTACCAGGGCGTCGTCACCGGCGAGATCAGCCTGGAGCGCTGGGTGGAGATCTGCTGCACCACCCCGGCGCGGATGTTCGGCATGTACGGGCAGAAGGGCGTGCTCGCACCCGGAGCGGACGCCGACGTCGTGGTCTACGACCCGAACGGGCACACCTCGATCGGCGTCGGGAAGTCGCACCACATGGCCATGGACTACTCGGCCTGGGAGGGCTTCGAGGTCGACGGCCACGTCGACACGGTGCTGTCCCGCGGCGAGGTCGTCGTCGACGGCGGCCTGTTCCTGGGCCGCGCCGGCCACGGGAAGTACGTCAAGCGCGGCCTGTCCCAGTACCTGATCTGACGACCGGCCCCACCCGACCCCCCCGCACAGAAGGAGGCACGCCCATGGAGTTCGGCGTCGTCCTGCAGAACGACCCGCCCGCCTCGAGGGTGGTCGACCTGGCCCGCCAGGCGGAGACCCACGGGTTCGACTACGTCTGGACCTTCGACTCGCACCTGCTCTGGCAGGAGCCGTTCGTCGTGTTCTCCCAGATCCTCGCGGCCACCCGCAAGGTGATCGTCGGGCCCATGGTCACCAACCCGGCGACCCGGGACTGGACCGTGCTGGCGTCCTCGTTCGCCACGCTCAACGAGATGTACGGCAACCGGACGGTGTGCGGCATCGGCCGCGGCGACTCGGCGGTGCGCACCCTGGCGGGCAAGCCGTCCAACCTGGCGACGCTGCGCGAGTCCATCCACGTCATCCGCGAGCTCGCGAACTCCCGGCCGGTCGAGCACAACGGCCGCAAGGTGCAGTTCCCGTGGTCCCGCGGGTCGGCGCTCGAGGTGTGGGTCGCCGCCTACGGGCCGCTGGCGCTCAAGCTGACCGGCGAGGTCGGCGACGGGTTCATCCTGCAGTGCGCGGACCCCGACGTGGCGTCCTGGATGATCCGCACCGTCCGCGACTCCGCCGAGGCCGCCGGGCGCGATCCCGACGCCATCAAGTTCTGCGTCGCCGCCCCGATGTACGTCGGCGACGGCGACTCCCCGGCGGCCCGGGCGCACATGCGCGAGCAGTGCCGGTGGTTCGGCGGCATGGTGGGCAACCACGTCGCGGACATCGTCGCCAAGTACGGCCAGGGGTCGCAGGTGCCGAAGGCGCTGACCGACTACATCGAGGGCCGGCAGGGCTACGACTACAACGAGCACGGCCGCGCCGGGAACTCGCACACCCAGTTCGTCCCCGACGGGATCGTCGAGCGGTTCTGCCTGCTGGGCAGCCCCCGCGAGCACGTCGAGAAGCTGCAGGCGCTGCGCGCGCTCGGGGTCACCCAGTTCGCCGGCTACCTGCAGCACGACAACAAGGACGAGACCCTGCGGATGTACGGCGAGCGGGTCATCCCGGCGATGGCCGAGCACGTCGTGGCGACGGCATGACGACGGGCGTCGCGGAGGCCGGGGACGCGGCGGTCGTCGCGCCGTCGGCAGCCGCGCTCGCACCGGCCGCTAGCCGGACCCGGGCGCTGCCCGCACCGCTCCGCGCGCTGCGCCCCGTCGCCCTCGGCCTCGCCGCCCTGGTCGTGCTCGCCGCGCTGTGGGAGCTGGTCAAGGCCGTCGTCCCCGAGGACGGCTGGAGCGTCGGCGAGCTCCGCGTCCTGCCGCGCACCACCGACCTGGCGATGCCGCACGTGACCGAGATGCTGGCCCGGCTCGGCGAGCCGCTCACGTCCCAGCCGGGCGCCGACCCGCTGTGGCTCGCGGTGCTCCGCGCCGGCGGCGCCAGCCTGCGGATCGCCGCGGTGTCCTGGGTGCTCGGCGTGGTCGTCGGGTTCGCGCTCGCCCTGCTGATGACCCGGTTCCGCGTCGCGCGGTCCGCGGTGCTGCCGCTGGTCGTGCTGAGCCAGACCGTCCCGCTCATCGCGCTCGCCCCGCTGGTGAAGGGCTGGGGCTCGAAGCTCGAGCTCGGCTTCACCTGGGAGCCGTGGATGTCCGTCGCCGTGATCGCCTCGTACCTGGCGTTCTTCCCGGTCGCGGTCGGGGCCCTGCGCGGCCTCACCTCGCCCGACACCCTGCACCGCGAGCTGTTCGCCGGCTACGCCGCCTCCTGGTCCCAGGAGCTGGTCCGGCTGCGGCTGCCCGCGAGCGTGCCCCACCTGCTGCCCGCCCTTCGCCTGGCGGCCACGAGCGCCGTGCTCGGCGTCGTCGTCGCGGAGGTCTCGACCGGGATGCCCGGAGGTATCGGACGCATGATCCTCGAGTTCGCCAACTTCGCCAGCAGCGACCCCGCCAAGCCGTGGGCGCCGATCTTCGGGGCCGTGCTGCTCGGCCTGGTCGCCTCCGGGGCGGTCGCGCTGCTCGGCACCGCGCTGCGCCGGTTCCGCCGGGCGGAGGTCGCGGCGTGACCGCGCCGACCGCCGCCGGGGCGCCCGGGGCCGCGCCCGCCGGGCCGACGGCCACCGCCGCCGCCGTCCAGGTCGCGGGCGTCGGCCGGGTGTTCCCCGGCGAGGGTGGCCGGTCCGTCACCGCGCTGGAGCACGTCGACCTCACCGTCGGCGCTGGGGAGTTCGTCTCGCTGATCGGCCCCTCGGGCTGCGGGAAGTCGACGCTGCTCCGCCTGGTCGCCGACCTGGACCGCCCGACGTCCGGCTCGATCGCCGTGTTCGGCAAGCCGGCCGAGCAGGCCCGGCTCGGCCACGACTACGGCATCGCGTTCCAGCAGGCCGGCCTCCTGCCGTGGCGCACCGTCCGCGCCAACATCGAGCTGCCGCTGCAGCTGCACGGCGTCGGCCGCGGGGCCCGCCGGGAACGCGCGGACGAGATGCTGGCGCTGGTCGGGCTCACCGACTTCGCCGACCACTTCCCGGACCAGCTCTCCGGTGGCATGCAGCAGCGCGTCGCGATCGCCCGGGCGCTGGCCGAGCGGCCCAGCCTGCTGCTGATGGACGAGCCGTTCGGGGCGCTCGACGAGATGACCCGTGAGCGGCTGCAGTCGGAGCTGGTGCGGATCTGCGCGGAGACGCAGGCGGCCGTGGTGTTCGTGACGCACTCGATCCCGGAGGCGGTGTTCCTCTCGGACCGCGTCGTCGTCATGTCGGCCCGGCCGGGGCGGATCGCGGGGATCGTGGACGTCGGGCTCGGGCGGTCGGGGTCGCGCGACGACGGGCTGCGCGAGGACGAGGCGTACTTCCAGGCGGTCACGGCGGTGCGCGAGGCGCTGCACGGCGGTGCCGAGGGCGTCCCGAGCCGCGGGGTGGAGACGCGGTGAGCGCCGCGTCCTGGGGCCACCGCGCCGCGCCCGTCATGCTGCTCGCCGCGCTGGTCGCCGCGTGGCAGGCCGTCGTGACGCTCGGCGACGTCCCGCCGTTCCTGCTGCCCAGCCCGGCGGCCATCGCGGGCGAGTTCGCCGAGTTCCTGCCGACGATCGCCTCGGCCGCGCTCGTCACCGGCACGAACGCGCTGGTCGGCCTCGTGATCGGCGCGGTGGTGGCGATCGCGGCCGCGATCCTGGCCTCCGCCGTGCGCGCCGTCGACCTGCTGCTGGACCCGGTGGTCGCGGGGCTCGCGGTGGTGCCGGTCGTGGCGCTCGCCCCGGTGCTCTACACGATGTACGGCGCCTCGGTGGAGACCGGGCGGCAGATCGTGGTGGCCGTCGCGGTCGGGGTGCCGGTGTTCGTCAACACGCTGCGCGGGCTGCGGCAGGTCCGGCCCGTGCACCGCGACCTCATGCGGGCGTACGCGGCCACGCCGCGGCAGGCGACCCGGGCGGTGACGATCCCGACGGCGCTGCCGTTCGTGTTCACCGGCCTGCGGCTGGCGTCCTCGCTCGCGGTCATCTCGGCGATCGTCGCCGAGTACTTCGGCGGCCCGCGCTCCGGCATCGGGTCGTTCATCACCACGGCCGCGGCGGGGTCGAACTACGCCCGCGCCTGGGCGTACGTGCTCGGCGGCGTGCTCGTCGGGCTGCTGTTCTACGGGGCCACCTCCGCCGTCGAGCGGTGGGGGACCCGCGGGGTGCGCCGGGCCTGACCGCCGCGCCACCACACGTCCCGCGCCCGGGGGTCGGCGCGGGTCGGCACCACCCCGCCTGCCGACGGCGCCAGGAGGGCCCTCCCGTGATGCGACGACAAGGGGACGACATGAGGAACACCACCAGGCGGGCCCGCCTCGGGCTCGGGGCGCTCGGCGTCGTGGCGGCGCTCGCGCTGACCGCGTGCGGCGGCTCGGACGACACGGCCGGCGGCGGGTCGACGGAGTCGGCGAGCGGCGGCGACGGGGATCTGACCCCCGTGAAGCTGCAGCTGCAGTGGCTCACGCAGGCGCAGTTCTCCGGCTACTACGCCGCGCTGGACCAGGGCTACTACGAGGACGCCGGCCTCGACGTCGAGATCCTCCCGAGCGGCGGCGACATCGTGCCGCAGGACGCCCTCGCGAACGGCGAGGTCGACTACGCGATCGCGTGGGTGCCGAAGGTGCTCGGCTCGATCGAGCAGGGCGCGGACATCACCAACGTGGCGCAGATCTTCGAGCGGTCGGCCACCCTGCAGGTGTCGTTCGCGGACGCGGGGATCGACTCGGTCGCGGACCTCGAGGGCAAGACGATCGGCTCCTGGGGCTACGGCAACGAGTGGGAGCTGTTCGCGGGCCTCAACAAGGCCGGCGTGACGGACTTCGAGATCGTGCAGCAGGCGTTCGACATGAACGCGTTCCTCGCCGGCGACATCGACGCGGCGCAGGCCATGACGTACAACGAGTACGCCCAGCTGCTCGAGACCGAGAACCCCGACACCGGCGAGCTCTACCAGCCCGAGGACTTCAGCGTCATCGACTGGAACGACGAGGGCACCGCCATGCTCCAGGACGCGATCTGGGCGGACGCCGGCCGGCTGGCCGACGACCCCGAGTACGCCGAGACGACGGTCGCGTTCCTCAAGGCGTCCATCCAGGGCTGGATCTACGCCCGGGACAACCCGCAGGAGGCCGCCGACATCGTCACGGCCGCGGGCTCGACCCTCGGCACCAGCCACCAGCTCTGGATGACCAACGAGGTCAACAAGCTCATCTGGCCGTCGACCTCCGGCGGCATCGGCCTGATCGACGAGTCCGCCTGGGACGCCACCGTCGCGATGGCCAAGGAGACCTCCAACGAGACCGGCGCGACGATCATCAGCGCTGACCCGCCGGAGACCGCGTACTCCAACGAGTACGTGCAGCAGGCGCTGGACGAGCTCGAGGCCGAGGGCGTGGACGTCGAGGGCGCGGACTTCGAGCCCCTGACCGTCGAGCTCCAGCCCGGCGGCAACTGACCGGGCCGGGGCGGCGGCGTCCGCCGCGCCGCCGCCCCGACCCCACCACCCCTCCCCACGGAAGGCCCGCACCCATGACCGCACTCGACGCCGACGGCGCGCTCGCCCTCGAGCTCGACCGCGCGCACGTGTTCCACTCCTGGTCCGCCCAGGGCGCGCTCGCCCCGCTCGTCGTCGCCGGCGCGTCCGGCTGCGAGGTGACCCTGGCGGACGGCCGCACCCTGCTCGACTTCAGCAGCCAGCTCGTCAACACCAACATCGGCCACCAGCACCCGAGGGTCGTGGCGGCCATCGCGGAGCAGGCCGGGCGGCTCGCCACCATCGCCCCGTCGCACGCCGTGCTCCCGCGGGGCCGGGCCGCCGAGGCGATCCTCCGGCACGCGCCCGAGGGCTTCTCGAAGGTGTTCTTCACGAACGCCGGGGCCGACGCCAACGAGAACGCGATCCGGATGGCGCGCCTGGTCACCGGCCGGGACAAGGTGCTGTCGGCCTACCGGTCGTATCACGGCAACACCGGCGCGGCCGTGGTCGCGACCGGCGACTGGCGGCGGGTGCCCAACGAGTACGCCCGGGGTCACGTGCACCACTTCGGGCCCTACCTGTACCGGTCGGAGTTCTGGGCCACGACGCCCGAGGAGGAGGGCGAGCGCGCGCTGCGGCACCTGGCGCGGGTCGTCGAGTCGGAGGGCCCGGCGTCGATCGCGGCGATCCTGCTGGAGTCGATCCCGGGGACCGCGGGCGTGCTGGTGCCGCCGCCCGGGTACCTCGCCGGCGTCCGGGAGATCGCGGACCGGCACGGCATCCTGCTGGTCCTGGACGAGGTGATGGCTGGGTTCGGCCGGACCGGGTCGTGGTTCGCGTTCGACCAGCACGACGTCGTGCCCGACCTGGTGACGTTCGCCAAGGGGGTCAACTCCGGCTACGTGCCCGCGGGCGGCGTGCTCATGTCCGACCCGGTCGCCCACGCGTTCGACGACCGGGTGTTCCCCGGAGGGCTCACCTACTCCGGGCACCCGCTGGCCATGGCGGCGGTCGTCGCGACCATCGAGGCGATGGAGGACGAGAAGGTCGTCGAGAACGCCGCCCGGATCGGCGCCGAGGTGCTGGCGCCGGGGCTCGCGGCGCTCGCGGACGCGCACCCGTCCGTGGGCGAGGTCCGGGGCACCGGGGTGTTCTGGGCGCTGGAGCTGGTCACGTCGCGGTCGACGCGCGAACCGGTCGCGCCGGCGGCGATGGGCGCGGTCAAGGCCGGCCTGCTCGACCGGGGGCTGCTGCCGTTCGTGCAGGACAACCGCATCCACGTCGTCCCGCCCTGCGTGGTGACCGACGCCCAGGTCGCGACGGCCCTGGCGGCCTACGACGAGGTCCTGGCGGACCTGGACGCCACCCTCTGACCGCGTACCCCGCCGCCGGTCGTAGGGTCGATCCGGCACCACACCCCGCACCACCGAGAGGACCACCCCGCATGTCCGAGACCGCCACGCCCGCCCTTCGCGCCGTCGTCACCGGCGCCTCCAGCGGGATCGGCGCCGCGACCGTCCGCCGGCTCCGCGCCGAGGGCTGGGACGTCGTCGCCGTCGCCCGCCGGGCCGACCGGCTCGAGGCCCTGGCCGCCGAGACCGGCGCCGAGCCGTTCGTCGCCGACCTCACCAGCGACGACGACGTGGCGCGCCTGGCCGCGCACGTCGCGGAGACCGGCGGCCTCACGTCCCTGGTCAACAACGCGGGCGGCGCGCTGGGCCTCGACCCGGTCGCCGAGGCCGACGTCGAGGGCTGGCGCCGGATGTACGACATCAACGTCCTCGGCACCCTGCGGGTCACCAAGGCGCTGCTCCCGCTGCTCAAGGCCAGCGGCCGGGGCGACGTCCTGGTCGTCACGTCGACCGCGGCCATCGGCCCCTACGAGGGCGGCGCGGGCTACACCGGCGCCAAGCACGCGGAGCGGATGCTCACCACTACGCTGCGCCTCGAGCTGATCGGCGAGCCGGTCCGGGTCATCGACATCGCGCCCGGCGCCGTCGCCACCGAGGAGTTCTCGCTGGTCCGGTTCGGCGGCGACGCGGAGCGCGCGGCCAAGGTCTACGAGGGCTACCAGCCGCTGCTCGCCGAGGACATCGCGGACGTCATCGCGTTCGCCCTCACCCGGCCGCACCACGTGAACATCGACACGCTGGTCGTCCGGCCGCGGGCCCAGGTGTCGAACACCCAGACCGCGCGGTCCTGATCGCGCACCGGCGCGGGCGCGGGGTGGCAGCATCCCAGGTGTGCTGAACCACCTCGCGCTCGTGCCCGGCAGTGCGCCGGAGCACGGCGTGCACTTCTGGGAGCCGACGGTCGACGGCGTACCCGTCCGCCGGCTGCTGCGCTTCGACGACCCGGAGGACGTGGACCTGGACGTCGAGGGCCTCGGGCCGGCGGGGGACAACCTGCCGGTCTTCGTCCGCCGGCGACCGACGCCGTGGGTCGACGACGTGCTCGCCCTGCTGGGCGAGCGTCCCGCCGCCCGGCTCGACGCCGGCCGGGTCCCTCTGTTCGTCTGCCGGGCCTGCGGGGACCTCGAGTGCGGCGCGATCACGATGCGCGTCGAGCGGGACGCGAGCACCGTGGCCTGGCGGGACTTCCGCTGGGAGACCGGGCCGGACGACCCCGACGACCGGGTCGTGGTCCCCGGCGGCCCGTTCGTGTTCGACCGGGCCCAGCACGACGGCGAGGTGCGACGGTTCGTCGACAGCGAGGAGGCGGAGCGCGCCGCGCTCCCGGTGCCGGCCGGGTCACGGTCGGGCGGGCGACGCACGTGGCGGCGCTGGTGGCACCGGGGCTGAGCGGTCGGGTCCGACCACCCGCCCCGGCGGATGTGCCGCGCGACCCACGGCGACAGCGCGAGCAGGATCAGCGCGAACGCCAGCGCCACGGCGCCGATCCCGCCGAAGTACGTCCACCGCGGTCATCGGCCCGGTCCTGATCACCCACGGGCGCGGGCGCGGGGTGGCAGCATCCGGAGCATGCTGAACCGCCTCGCGCTCGTGCCCGGCAGCGCGCCCGAGCACGGCGCGTTCTTCTGGGAGCCGACCGTGGACGGGGTGCCCGTCCGCCGGCTGCTCCACCTGGACGTCCGCGGGCTCGGTCCCGTCCGGGAGTACGTGCCGGTCTTCGTGCACAGCTGGCCCTTCCCGTGGGTCGGCGACGTGCTCGCGCTGCTGGGCGAGCACCCCGCCGACCAGCTCGACGACGGCCGCGTGCCGCTGTTCGTCTGCTCGGCGTGCGGCGACTCCGGCTGCGGCGCGATCGGCATGCGCCTGGAGCGGACGGGCACCACGGTGACCTGGCGGGACTTCCGCTGGGAGACGGGGCCGAACGGCCCTGCCGACGACGACCCGGTCGCGGTGCTCGGCGGCCCGTTCGTGTTCGACCGCGCCCAGCACGACGCCGAGGTGCGGCGGTTCGTCGACACCTACGAGGCGGAGCGGGCCGCCCTCCCGGCGACTGTCGAGCTGCGCGAGCGGAGGGCGGGCGGCCGACGCACGTGGCGGCGCTGGTGGCGCCGGGGCTGAGCGGTCGGGTCCGACCACCCGCCCCGGCGCGACCGCGCGGTCACGCCCCGGCGCTCACCGTGCCCTCCATCTCGTCCGCCCGGCGGATGTGCCGCGTCACCCACGGCGACAGCGCGAGCAGGATCAGCGCGAACGCCAGCGCCACGGCGCCGATCCCGCCGAAGTACGCGGTGTCGGACGAGCCCTCGGTCGCCTTGATGAGCTGGGCCGTGATCGCCTGCCCGGCGGCCGGCGCGAGGAACCACACCGCCATCGCCTGGTTCCGGAACGCCCGCGGCGCGAGCAGCGTGGTCGCCGCCAGCCCGACGGGCGACAGGCACAGCTCGCCGAGCGTCTGGATCACGTAGACCACGACGAGCACCCACGCGGGCGCGAGCGTGTCGACGAACGCCGCCGACGCGAGGGCCATGACCAGGAACGACAGCGCGGCGAGCGCCAGGCCGATCGCGAACTTGGTCGCGGTCGGCGGGCGGTCGTGCGTCTTCGACCAGATCCACGCGAACACCGGCGCCAGGATGATGATCGACAGCGGGTTCACCGACTGGAAGAACTCGGGGCTGATCGTGACGCCGAAGAACGACAGCTCGGTGCGGTTCTGCGCGAACGAGGCCAGCGTCGTCGCCGCCTGCTCGAAGATCATCCAGAACAGCATCGCCGCGACGAACAGCGGGATGTACGCGAGCACGCGGGGCCGCTCGGCGTCGGTGACCTTGGGCGAGCGGTACATCACGATGAAGTAGGCGACCGGCGCGATGAACGCCAGGTAGGACATCGTGTCGATGAACGTGTCCAGGTTGAACCCGCCGGCCACGAGCGTCGCGACCAGGCCGACGACGACGATCCCGCCGAGGATCACCAGGAACCCGCGGACGAGCTTCACGCGCTCCTCGGGCCGCACCGGGTTCGGCGCGACGCCGCCCGCCTTGCCGAGGTACTTCGCACCGGCCACGAAGAACACCAGCGCGATCGCCATGCCGACGGCCGCCACCAGGAAGCCCGCGTGGTAGCCGCCCCAGGCGCGCGCGGCGCCCACGAGGAACGGCGCGGTGAACGAGCCGATGTTGATGCCCATGTAGAAGATCGAGAACGCCGAGTCGCGGCGCTCGTCGTCGCGGGCGTACAGCTCGCCGACCATGCTCGACACGTTCGGCTTGAGCAGGCCGGTGCCGAGGGCGACCAGCGCGATGCCGAGGTACGAGAACCCGGCGGACGGGATCGCCAGGCAGACGTGGCCGGCCGCGATGATGATGCCGCCGATGAGGACCGACCGCCGGGCGCCGATCACGCGGTCCGCGAGCCAGCCGCCCACGACCGACAGCAGGTAGACGCTGGTGCCGTAGATCGACACGAGCGCCAGGCCCGTGGTCTCGGCGATGTCCAGGCCGCCGTTCGCGACCGAGTCGGTCAGGTAGTACAGCAGGATGGCGCGCATCCCGTAGTAGCTGAACCGCTCCCACAGCTCCGTGGTGAACAGCGTCATCAGGCCGCGCGGGTGGCCGAAGAACGCGCGGTCGCCGGCGAGCTTGCCGGCGGGGGGTTCGCCGTGGGCGGCGGTGGTCATCGGGTGGCTCCTGACGTTCGTCCTGGCGCGCCCGGACGACACACCGAAATCCAGAATGTGGCCCCCGCTCGCAGCACGGCAACAGGACCATGGGCCCGTGAGGTGGCGGGCGGACGCCGGTAACGGCCCGTGCGAGCGTCGCTGCTACGGTCGGCTGGTCCGGACGGGCCCCCGCCGTCGCACCGCACCGCGTCTCCACCGAACGCGAGGGGCTGCCCATGTCCAGCGACCGCCGCACCACCCCGCCGATCCACGGGCGGGCCAGCTTCCGCACGGCGATCGACCGCACCGAGTTCCCGGAGCACGGCCTCGACCCGGACGAGGTCTACGAGCTGCTGCACACGGGCCTCATGCTCGACGGGCGAGAGACGCTGAACCTCGCCTCGTTCGTGACGACCTGGATGGAGCCGCAGGCCGAGGCGCTCATCCACGACACGCTGCGCAAGAACCACATCGACCACGAGGAGTACCCGGTCGCCTCGCTCGTCGAGGAGGCCTGCGTGCACATGCTCGGCGACCTGTTCCACGCGCCCGACCCGGCGACCGTCGTCGGCGTCGCGACCATCGGGTCGTCCGAGGCGATCATGCTCGGCCTGCTGGCGCACAAGCGGGCGTGGCAGCACCGGCGGCAGGCCGCGGGGGAGCCCATCGACCGGCCCAACGTCGTGTTCGGCGCCGAGACGCACGTGGTGTGGGACAAGTTCGCCAACTACTTCGACGTCGAGATGCGCAAGATCCCGATGCGCCCCGACCGGTACACGATCACCGCCGAGGACGTGGCCTCGCGGGTCGACGAGCGGACCATCGCGGTCGGCGCCGTGCTCGGCACCACGCACATCGGCGAGGCCGACCCGATCGCCGACATCGACGCCGCGCTGGTGCGGATCAAGGCCGACCGCGGCTGGGACGTCCCGCTGCACGTCGACGGCGCGAGCGGGGCGTTCGTCGCGCCGTTCGCCGAGCCGGACCTCGCGTGGGACTTCCGGCTGGAGCAGGTCGCGTCGATCAACGCCTCCGGGCACAAGTACGGCCTCGTCTACCCGGGCGTCGGCTGGCTGGTGTTCCGCGACGCGTCCCGGCTGCCCGAGGACCTGGTGTTCAGCGTGAACTACCTCGGCGGCGCGCAGCCGACCTACACGTTCAACTTCTCCCGCGGCTCCGCGATGATCCAGGCGCAGATGTACAACTTCCTGCGGCTCGGGCGCGACGGGTACACCGCGATCGTCGAGACGATGCTCGCCAACGCGCGCTACCTCAACGAGGCGCTGAAGGCGACGGGGCGGTTCGAGATCCTCAACCCCGGCCTGGCCGAGCCGGTCGTCACGTTCCGGCTCGCGGGCGACCCCGGGTTCGACGTCTACCACCTGTCCGCGCGGCTCCGGGAGAACGGCTGGATCGTCCCCGCGTACAGCCTGCCGCCCGACGCCGAGGACGTGCACCTGATGCGGGTCGTCGTCCGGCTGGACCTCAGCCGCCTGATGATCGACCAGCTGCTGCGCGACCTCGACCTCGCGTACACCGCGCTGGAGGCGGAGTCGCCCGTGCCACGGGCGCACCACGCCGCGGACCTGTGGACCGCGCCGGCGCACGCCGCGGCGCGGAGCAAGGCGCGGACCGGCCTGCAGCGGTGACCGGCGCGGGGCCGCCCGGGGACGCGGCGCGGGCGGTGCGCGCCGGGCGGCCGGT
>NZ_JAHVCI010000129.1:0-1908 GCF_019265565.1 Cellulomonas sp. PS-H5 | reverse complement strand
CTGCTGCGGCACCCCCGCGGCGCCCACCTGCACGCCCGCCCGCGGCGCCGCCCCCACGGCCACGGCCCCCGCGCGCTCCGCGGCGTCCGCGGCCGCCTCGACGGCCCGCTCGTGCGCCCGCACGTCGACGACGACGGCGCGCCCGACGCGGTCGTGCCACGCCTGCGCCCGCCCGGTCTTGTCGAACGCCCCCGACGCCACGACCAGCCACTGCCCGAGCCCCGCGGCGGCGTGCCCGGCGGCGAGCACGAGCCCGCGCAGGAAGCCGCGCGCGGGCCCGACCGAGTACGGCGTCTCCTCGCGCGCGGTCCGCAGGCCCAGGGCGGTGTTGCCGAGCGTCCGGCCGGTGTGCGCCTCCCAGACGAGCAGGCCGACGGCGAGCTCGACGACGACGAGCGCCGCGAGCAGCCACGAGCCGGTCCAGGCAAGCAGGCCGCCGGCGACGGCGCCCACCGCCACGGCGTCGAGCGCGTAGGCCAGCACGCGGCGCCCGGGGCCGGCCGGGGTCGCGTCGCCGAACGCGGGGTGCAGCACGGCGGGGCGCGGCTCGCGGGGCCGGGCGTCGGCGCGGGTCCGGCCCTGGGCGCCCTCGACGACCGTCACGGTGGCGTCGGGCTGCGCCGGGGCGCCGCACGCGGTGCAGAACCGGGCGTCCTCGCGCAGCGGCCGGTGGCAGCTCGCGCAGGCGCGGACGGCGACGGTGCCGACCGGGATCGCGCTCATCGTCTGGTCCACGTCGGCTCCCCCGTCGTCGCTGTCGTCCTGCCCCTGCCCGGTCGCGCGGCCGCGCGCGCCCGCCTCACGACGTCACCCGCCGGAGCGTCTCGATCAGGTCCGCCGCGACCAGCGCCGCGGGTAGCGCGAGCACGACGCCCAGCCCCTCGACGAAGTCGGCGAGCCGGGACGCCACCACCGACTGCCACCCGCGCCCGAGCGCCACGCCGATCGCGGCGGCGGCCAGCGCGATCACGAGGCACCCGGCGGCCAGCAGCGCCGCGTCCGGCCCGAGCCGCGGCGCACCCAGCGCGGCGAGCTCCACGAGCACCAGCGCGGCGGCCACCCGCGGCGCCCAGCGCGCGACCGGCCCCCGCGCCGCCCGCGGCTGCAGGGACAGCACGGCCACCAGCGCCGCCACCAGCGCCACGGCGGCCCCGCCGCGGAGCGTCGCCCGCTGCGGGTCGCCCAGCGCCGCGACGAGCACCAGCGGGACGAGCACGGGCGGCAGCGCGCACACCAGCAGGACGCCGGCGTCCGTGCGGCGCTCGGCGGAGTCGACGGTGCGGACGACCTGGCGCTCGTTGACCCGGCCCAGCCCGCGCGGCCGCGGCCCGCGGACGGACGGCGCCGTGCGGGCGACGTGCGCGAGGTCGACCAGCTGCTCGTCCGGCACGGACAGCGCCATGACGGGGATCGCCCGCAGCCCGACCGGTGTCAGGCCCAGCAGCACCGCCGCGGCGACGACGCCCGGCAGCCCGGCCAGCAGCACCGCGAGCGCCAGACCGGCCACCACGCCGACGGCGACGACCAGCACGCCCGCGACGTCCTGGCCCCGCCGCTCCGCGCGGGTGGCGACCCAGCGCACCGCGGCCGCGGCGGTCGCCGCCACGAGGCCCGCGACGAGCGCGAGCCGCCGGTCGGCGGACCCGGCGGGGTCGACGGCGGCCACACCCGCGGCGAACGCCAGCACCGGGGCGACGAGCGTGGCGGCGGTCGCCGACGCCACGGGCAGCACGGCCAGCGCGAGCCCCGCGGCCCCCAGGAGCACGGCGGCGGCCAGCGCGAGCCAGCCCCGTGCCACGGGGTCGATCAGCGCCACGGCCGCCAGCACCCCGGACGCGGCCGCGGCGGCACCGAGCAGCGCGGGCTGCGGGTCCGGGCGGCGCGCGACCCAGCCGGCCCGCGCGCGGG
>NZ_JAHVCI010000128.1:0-2006 GCF_019265565.1 Cellulomonas sp. PS-H5 | reverse complement strand
GCACGCCTGCCCCGCGCCGGCGCCTCGGCGTGCCCGGGGGCGGCCGCGGCCGGCGCCGGCCCGAGTCCGGGGCGCGGGTCCCGCGGAGCCGGAGCGAGCGCGCCCGGAGCGTGCTCGGCTGGGCCGGCACGGCGGCGCTCGTCGGGGTCCTGGTCTGGTTCGGCTGGCCCAGCACCCTCGGCGGCTGCACGACCCTGACCATCGTCTCCGGCCACTCGATGGAGCCCACGTACTACACGGGCGACCTCGTGGTCTCCCGCTGCGGCACGCCCGCCGCCGGCGACGTGGTGGTCTACACCCCGCCCGGGCTCGAGCGCGGGCGGATCATCCACCGGGTGGTGGGCGGTGACGCCGACGACGGCTGGGTGATCCAGGGCGACAACAACGACTTCCTCGACCCGTGGCGGCCGCACGCCGCGAACGTCCTCGGCATCGCCCGGCTGCACGTCCCGGGGCTCGGCCGGGTGGCGTCGATCCTGCTCGACCCGTGGGCGTGGGCGTCGCTGCTCGTCGTCGCCGCGGGGGTGCTGCTGTGGCCGTCGCGCCCGGAGCCGGCCGACGGCGCGGGCGTGGACGCGGTGGCGACCCCGTGAGCCCCGCCGCCCGGCGCGCCGCGGCACCCGCCGTCCTGGTCCTGGCGGTCGTCGCCGTGCTGGCCGCCCTCGCGCTCGCCCCGGCGAGCGCCGCCGGCCTCGCCGTGCGCGGCCCCTCCGTCACGACCGGCAGCGCCGCTCCGTGCGCGGCCACGGCGCTCGGTGCCGCCGCCGGCACAGCGACCGCGTCCGGCACCGCCACCCAGGTGGTGCTGTCCGGCGTCCCGGCGTCGTGCCGCGGCCAGGTCGCCACGCTGCGGCTCTACGCCGCCGACGGCACGGCGCTGGCCACCGCCGACGCCTCCGCGACGCTCGCCGCGTCCTCGACCACCGCCGTGGCCGTCCCGTCGTACGCCGCCACCCGCGTGGCGGGCGTCGCCGTCACCGTGGGCACCTGGTCGCTGCCGGTGACCTGGACCGCGCCCGCCGGCACCGCGAGCGGCCCGGTGACGCCGGGCTCGGGCACGACGTTCGGCACGCTCACCTGGTCCCAGCTGGCGTCGTCCGGGACCCAGGCCTGCGTCACGGTCGACGTCTCCGGGGCCTCGGGCACCTCCTGGCGGATCGACCTGCACCTCCAGCAGCGGCCGTTCAACGGGGTCGCCTCGGGGTCCGGGTTCTCGGTCAGCCCGTGGTGGGCCGGGGTGCTCGACCCGACGCCCGTCGACGGCGTGGTCTCGGTCGGCGCCCGGCCGGCGCAGGCGGCGTTCGCGACGGCGTCCGCGACCGTCACCATCTGCCACTACGGCCTGCCCGCGCCCGCGTACGACCCGGCCCTCACGTACACGCAGACCGCCGGCGCGGTCACCGGCACGGGCGCCTGGGCGTGCCAGAGCACCACCGTGCAGGTCGCCGGGACCCCGCAGTTCTACGCGGGCTGGCGCGCGGACGTGGACGTCGCGCCGCTGGTCGCCTGGTTCACCGCCCGCGGGATGCGCGCCGACCTCACGACGCTGACCCCGCAGGGCAACTACACGCTCGCCGCCGGGGGCGGCACGACGTACCGCGTCACCCCGACCGCCTGGGACACCTGGGGCGTCCGCGACGACACCCCGCGCACGTTCCAGCTCTGCGCCCGCACCTGACCCCGCCCGCACCTGACCCCGCCCGCACCTGACCCCGCCCGCGCCTGAAGCCGCGTGCGCCTGACCCCGCCCGCGCCTGAAGCCGCGTGCGCCTGACGCCGGCCGCGCTCGTGACCACCGCGAGCACCCCGCCCGCGCGCGTCCACCGCCGCCACCGCGAGGGGGTAACCGACACGTCGAGAGGGCATCCAGGGGATAGGCGCTCGACGTGTCGAGTACTCACTCGGCGCGAGGCGCGCGCGCCAGGGGTGGACGCGGCGGGGTGCGGCGGGGCGGGTGCGCCGGCGTGCGGGGCGCTGGCGCGCCGTGCGCCGGGGCGCGGGGGCCG
>NZ_JAHVCI010000127.1:0-2273 GCF_019265565.1 Cellulomonas sp. PS-H5 | reverse complement strand
CCCGGCGCGGGGCGCCTGACCGGCGCGCCCGGCGCCTCCCCCGACCCCCGCCGCGGTCGCGGCCCCGACCCCTGCGCGGGACGGCGACCGCGGCGGGCCGTTCCCGCCGACGCGCGCCGTTCGCCGACGCGGCCCGTGAGGTCGGCACACGACGGTGAGGTCGGCACTCGTTCGTGACGACCTCACCGTGGTGTGACGACCTCACCGCGCGGCCCGGCCCGGCGCGTCAGCGCAGCACCTCGACCAGGGCGACCCAGCTGAACACCACCGCGCCGATCAGCGCCGTCAGCATGCCGACCGCCACCGCGACGACGCCGCCCGCGACCCCCGCCGTCAGCAGCACGCCGCCGACGAAGAACGCCAGGACCGGCAGCACGAGCAGCACCACCCGCAGCGCCTCGGCCGGCCGGCCGGGCGACGGCCCGGCCTCGCCGCCGAGCAGCACCCGCCGGGTCGCCGCGAGCGCCACGGCCCCGGCCAGCGCGGCGCCGACGAGCGCCACCACCCCGTACCCCGGCAGCGACAGCCCCGGCATGAGCGCGACCGCCGCGAGCACCACCCCGACCACGACGGCCGCGACCGCGGCGGCCGCCCGGGCGGCCAGGCCCCGGGACTCGGCGATCTGACGCACGTTCACCGACAGGGCGACCACCAGCAGGCCGCCGAGCGCGGCACCCGCGCCGGCCACGGCGACGTGGAAGTCGGTCCACCGCGCGAGCCCGTCCATCCGCCCACGCTGGCGCGCCCGGGCGGCCCGGGCATCCCCCGGCCGGGGTGACGGGGCTCCCCGCCGCGCGCCCGGCACCGGGCCGTGCCTACGGTGCCGCGCATGGCACGCGAGCACGATCTGGTCCTGCTGGGCGCGACGAGCTTCGTCGGCGCCCTGACCGCCGAGCACCTGGCCCGCGCCGCCGCGCCGGGCACCCGGGTGGCGCTCGCCGGCCGGGACCCCGACCGGCTGGCCGCCGTGCGCCGGCGCCTGCCCCCGGCCGCCGCGGACTGGCCGCTGGTCGTGGTCGACGTGACCGACGCGCCGGCGCTCCGCCGCGTCGCGGGGTCGGCCACCGCCGTCGCCACCACGGTCGGCCCCTACGGGCGGCACGGGCTGCCGGTCGTCGAGGCCTGCGCGGCGGCGGGGACCCACTACGCCGACCTCAGCGGGGAGCTCGCGTTCGTGCGGGCGGCGGTCGACGCGGCGGACGCGCGGGCGCGGACCACCGGCGCGCGGCTGGTGCACGCGTGCGGCTACGACTCGATCCCGTCCGACCTCGGGGTGCACCTGCTGCACCGGGCCGCGGTGGCGGCGGGCGAGGCGGGCGGGCTCGGCGACGTGCAGGCGCTGGTCGCGGCGCGCGGCGGCGTGTCCGGCGGGACGGTGGCGTCGCTGCTCGGCGAGGCCGACGCGGTGCGCACGGACCCGGCCGCGCGGCGGCTGCACGCCGACGCGCACGCGCTGTCCCCCGACCGCGCCGCGGAGCCGCGTACGCCCCAGCCGCGCCTGATGGCCCCGCCGCACCGGGTCGCCGGGCGGTGGGCCGCACCGTCGGTAATGGCCCCGTTCGACGCGCACGTGGTCCGGCGGTCGAACGCGCTGACCGGCTGGGCCTACGGCCGCGGGCTCCGGTACGCCGAGCACCTCGACGCCGGCCGCGGCCCGGCCGGGCTGCTGCGCGCCGCCGCGCTCACCGGGGCGACCGCGCTCGGCGCGGCCGCGCTCGCCCTCCCGCCGACCCGGGCGCTGGTCGAGCGCGCGCTGCCCGCCGCCGGGGACGGCCCGGACGCCGCGACCCGGGAGGCCGGCTGGTTCCGGCACCGGTTCCTCGCGACGTCCGCGTCCGGGCGCCGGTACGCGGCGCGGGTCCAGGCGGCCGGCGACCCCGGCTACGCGGCGACCGCGGTGATGCTGGGCGAGGCCGCGCTGGCGCTCGCGCTCGACGGGGCGGCGCTCCCCGACCGCGCGGGTTCGCTCACCCCGGCGACCGCGCTGGGCGACGTCCTGGTCGACCGGCTGCGCGCGCGGGGCTTCGACCTGGACGCCGTCGCGCTCTGACCCGCGCGCCGACGCCGCACTCGCGCCGCACCGCACCGCACCGCACCGCACCGAGCTTGCAGAAGATGCGGGGTTGGCCGGCCCCGAAACCCGCAACGCCTGCAACCTCGGCGGGCGAGGTGCACTGCGCGGGAGCGCGGGCGCGGGCGCGGGGCGGGCGCGGCGCGGGAGCCGGCGCGCCCGCCCCGGGAGCGCTGCGGGTCAGCGCGCCGCGAGCGCCCGG
>NZ_JAHVCI010000126.1:0-2366 GCF_019265565.1 Cellulomonas sp. PS-H5 | reverse complement strand
CGGCGGCCCCGCGACCCCGGCGGACCTGCGGCGCACGGGCGGCTCGGCGTGAGGGCGCGGGACCTGCCCGCCGCCGCGCGGCGGGTGCGCGCGATGGGGGCGCGCGAGACGGCCCAGCGCGCGGCCGCGCGGCTGTACCGCGCCACCGGGGCCGCGGCGCTCGACTTCCCGCTGCTGCCCGACGACGTCGCCGACCCGCCGTCCGCGGCCCGCGCCGTACCCGCCGCACCGCCGCCGTCGGACCGGCCGCTGACCGTCGGGTGGCTGTGCGTCCCGCCCGGGCCGCACTCCGGCGGGCACACGACGATGTTCCGGATGGTCCGGGCGCTCGAGGAGGCGGGCCACCGGTGCGTGCTCTACCTCTACGACCGGCACGGCGGCGACGTCCGGCAGCGCGCGGCGGTGGTGCGGGCGGGCTGGCCCGGGCTGCGGGCCGAGGTGCGGGACGTCGCCGACGGCATCCACGGGGTCGACGCGTGCGTGGCGACGTCCTGGCAGACCGCGCACGTGCTCGCGCGGCGCGGCACGGACCCGATGCGGCGCCTGTACTTCGTCCAGGACGTCGAGCCGTACTTCTACCCGCACGGTGCCCAGCACGCCCTGGCGGAGGACTCGTACCGGCTCGGGCTGCACGTCCTGGCGCTGGGCGAGATGGTCGCGGGCCACCTCCGTCGCGACCTCGGCCTCGACGTGGACGTGGTCCCGTTCGGGTGCGACACCGACGTGTACCGGCCGCTCGCGCCCGCTGCCCGGGGCGGGGTCGTGCTGTACTCGAAGCCGGACGTCGCGCGGCGCGGGTACGACCTGGCGCGGCTCGCGCTGCTGCGGTTCCACGCGCGCCACCCGGAGCAGGAGATCCACGTCTACGGGGACGCGGCGCGGGACCTGGGGGTCCCGGCCACCCGGCACGGCGGCCTCGACCCGGCGGCGCTCAACGTCCTCTACCACCGGACGCTCGCCGGGCTCGCGCTGTCGTTCACCAACATCTCGCTGGTCGCGGAGGAGATGCTGGCGGCGGGGACCGTCCCGGTCGTGAACGACTCCGCCGACGCGCGCGCGGACCTGCCGAACCCGCACGTGCGGTGGGCCGCGCCGACGCCGGCCGCGGTCGCCGACGCCCTGTGCGCGGCCGTCGAGCACCCCGACCCGGCGGGGCGGGCGGCCGCCCTGCAGGCGAGCGTGGCGGGCCGGTCCTGGGCGGGGTCGCAGGCGCGGCTGGTGGCGCTCGTCGAGGGGCACGTGCGCGGGGTGCCGGTCGTCGCGGCGCCGTCGGCCGCGGCGGGCCGGCGCGCCGCCGGGGCGCGGGCGGCGCGCCCGTGACCGCCGCCCCGGGCAGCCCGGCGATGCTCGTGCTCACGCCCTCCTACCGCCCCGACCACGCGCTGTGCGTCGAGCTGAACCGGTCCGTGCTGCGGCTCGCACCCCCGTCGGTGCGGCACGCGCTCGTGGTGCCGCCCGCCGACCTCGACCTGTTCCGGCCGCTCGCCGGCCCCCGCACGACGGTGCAGGACGCCCGGGCCGTCGTCCCGCGGCCGCTCCGCAAGGTCCCGGGCCTGAACCTCTGGCTCGACCCCCGGGCGCCGTTCCCGCCCGTCCGCGGCTGGGTCGCGCAGCAGGTGGTCAAGCTCGCCGCGGTCGCCGCCGCCGACGCCGACCTGGTGCTGCTCGCCGACTCGGACCTGGTGTTCGTCCGGCCGTTCGGGCCGCGGACGTTCGCCCCGGACGGCGCCGTGCCGCTCTACCGCCGGGAGGGCGCCGTCTCCGCGCACCTGCCGCGGCACGTCCGCTGGCACGAGGTCGCCCGCCGGCTGCTGGGCCTGCCCCCGGGCGCCGAGGCGGCGCGGCCGGACTACGTCTGCTGGCCGTGCCTCTGGGAGCCGGCGGTCGTGCGTCGCATGCTCGCGCGGGTCGAGGCCGTGACCGGTCTGCCCTGGGCTGCCGCGGTGGGGCGGGAGCTGCACGTCTCCGAGATGGTGCTCTACGGGGTGTACCTCGACGAGGTCGAGGGCCGCGAGCGCCCGGTCCCGCACACCGACGACATGCGCTGCCCCGCGTACTCCGACGAGGCCCCGCTCGACCACGACGGGCTCGCGGCGTTCCTCGCCCGGCTCCGGCTGCGGGACGTGGCGGTGATGGTCTCGGCCAAGTCGGGCACGGCGCTGGACCTGCGCCGCCGGCTCATCGCGGACCGCGTCCCGGGCTGATCGGGCCGCGTCGGGACCTGGCGGCGGGGCCGGCGGGGTGCGCGGCCCCGGCGTCAGCCGCGGCGCTTCGCGGTGGGCAGGCCCGTGCGCCGCGCGGTGCCGGGCGTGCGGGCGGCGCGGGCCGGCTCGGCGGGGTCGGTCGCCGGCTCGCGCGGGGGACCC
>NZ_JAHVCI010000125.1:0-2671 GCF_019265565.1 Cellulomonas sp. PS-H5 | reverse complement strand
GGCTCGGCGTCGAGCGCCGCGTCGAGCCGCCGCCACGGCCCGGCGAGCTCGGGCGCGACCACGAGCGCCTCGGCCATCAGCCGCCGCACGCGCCCGGGGTCCCGCCGCCCGCGGTCGACCTCGTACCGGCACGCGCGCAGCGCCTGCCGGACGAGGGCCCGGCGGGCCGCGGCGGCGAGCGCGTCCCGCTCGGGCAGCGCGGCGGTCCCGACGGCGGCGAGCTCGGCGAACGCCGCCACCCGCTCCCGGAAGTCGGTCGCGTCGTCCACCTCCCGCGCGGACAGGCTCGCGGGGTGCTCGCGGTGCCACGCCTGGTCGACGCCGCCCACGTGCGCGACGTCGGCGTGGGCGGCGAGCCGGAGCCACATCTCCATGTCGTGCGCGTGGGCGAGCGGCCGCTGCCCGCCGACCGCCGCGACCACCGACCCGCGCATGAGCACCTCCGGCGACGTGATGACGTTGTAGCCGTCGGCGCACCGGTCGGCGAGCCACCGCCGGCCCGGCCAGACCGTCCACCGACGGGCGCGGGTGCGGGCGGCGCGGGGCGGCTCGCCGGCGAAGTGCACCGGGTGCCCGTAGACCATGCCCACCGACGGGTACGCCCGGGCGACGGCCACCGACCGCGCCAGGGAGCCGGGCGTGAGCAGGTCGTCGGCGTCGAGCCGCACGAGGAACTCCCCCGTCGCGCGGGCCAGCCCGTCGTTGAACGTCTCGACGGGGCCGCGGTTGCGCGGGTGCGCCAGGACCGCCACGCGCGAGTCGGCCGCCGCGAGCCGGCCGGCGACGGCCAGGGAGTCGTCGGTGGACGCGTCGTCGACCACGACCACGTCGACCTCGACGCCCGCCTGGCCCAGGGCGCTGCCGACCGCGGCGGGCAGGTAGCGCGCGTAGTCGTGGCACAGGATCACCACGGTGACCGTCGTGTCCGCGGTGGGGACCGCGTGCGGCCGGACGCGCACGGTGCGGGTCAGCGGCCCGCCGGGGGCGGTCACGCGACGCGCTCCGGGTCGGCGGGCACGGGCACGGCGGCGGCCGGTGCCGCCGGCGGGAGGACCGGGGGCGCCGCCGGGTCGGTCGCGGCCTCGTCGTCCGCCCGGGCGCCCGCCTCGTCGTCCCCCCGGGCGCCCACCTCGTCGTCCGCGCGGGCCGCCCGCGCCGCCCGCAGGTCCCGCAGCAGCGGCCGCCCGGCGACCGCCACGTACACCAGCGCCCCGGCGGTCCCCCCGGCGGCGAGCGCGGCGAACGACCCGCCCACCTGCCGCGCGACCAGCGCCGCCGCGGCGACGGTCGGCGCGGCCGCCACCAGGGGCAGCCAGGTCGCGCGCGCGAGCGCCCGCAGGTCCGCGCCGCTGCGCCGCACCGCGACGAGGTAGAGCGGCAGCACCACGGCCCCGGCCACGACCACGTGCGCCCAGCCGACCCCCGCCGACCCGCCGGTCCGGGCTCCGACGACCACCGCAGGCACCAGCGCGACCAGCCACGCGACCTGCACGCCGAGCACCGGGCGGGTCGCCCCCCGCGCGACGAGGTACGTCGCGAGCAGGTCGAACAGCACCCGCAGCGCGCCGAACGCCGCCAGCGCGGTCAGGGCCCCCGCGGCGGGCGCCCAGCGGCCGCCGTAGAGCAGCGTGACGACGGGCAGCGCCAGGGCGCCCAGCAGGCACGCCACCGGGACGGCGGCGGCCCACGTCAGCCGGGTGGCGAGCGCCAGCCCGCCGTCCCCGGCGGCGGCCCGCGGGGGACCCGGCTCCCCCGCGCCGCCCTCCGGGCGCCCGTCCAGCCGCGCGAACGCCGCCAGGGCGACGGGCCGCACGGTCTGCCCGATCACCGTCATCGGCCAGCTCGCGACGTTGAAGGCCAGCACGTAGTACCCGAGGGCGACCTCGCCGGCCCCGCGGGCGAGCACCACCTTGTCGACGGCGAGCAGCGCGATCGACAGCAGGTTCGCCCCCGCGAGCGGCGCGCCGTAGGCGATCGCCCCGCGCGCCAGCGCCGGGTCGTACCCGAACCGCGGCACCGTCCGGCTCAGCAGGAACTGCGCCCCGGTCGCGGCGGGCTGCGCCACGAGGCGGGAGACCGCCAGCGCCATCGGACCCCACCCCGCGCGCACCAGCAGCACGGTGACCACCGTGCCGACGACGAGGTCGACCAGCCCGGTCGCGAAGATCTCCCGCTGGTGGAACCCGCGCTGGAGCCTCGCGTAGGGCACCACGCCCGCGGCGGACACCACGAGGGTGGCGGCGAGCACCGCGATCACCGGGGCGGCCCGGTCGCTGCCCAGGGCCCGCGCCACGGGCTCGGCGGTGGCCGCCATCGCTCCGGCCAGCAGGGCGCCGAGGACCAGGCTGATCGTCGCGACGGTCGGCTCGAGGCGGCGCGGCTCGCGCGCCCGGACCAGGTCCGCGCTGAGGCCGAGGTCCACGACGGTGACGAGCACGCCCTGCACCGCCAGGGCGATCGCGAACACGCCGAAGTCCTCGGGCGCGAGCAACCGGGCCAGCACGATGCCGACCAGCACGTTGCCGAACCGGAGCACGACGCTGCCCGCGCTGCCCCACGCGAGCCCCCGCCCGACCTGCCGCCCGAGCCCCGCCGGCGCCGTCACCGCGCCCCCTCGCGCTGCGGCGCCGCGTCGGCGGGCCGGGCGGCACCGGGCCCGGCCGGCCGGTCC
>NZ_JAHVCI010000124.1:0-2842 GCF_019265565.1 Cellulomonas sp. PS-H5 | reverse complement strand
TCGGCGGCGGGCCGGTCGGCGGGCGACCGGTCCGGCTGCGCGGCCCGGTCCTGCGGGCCGGCGGCGAGCGCGCCCTGCAGGACGGCGTCGAACCCGGTCGACGCCGAGCGCCCGGCGGCGCCGGCCGACGCGGCGCCGGCGGCGCGCGCCGGAGCGGCGGGAAGCGTGCTGATGGTCACGAGGCGGCCCCCCAGAGGGACGTGAGCAGGGACGAGGTCGAGGTGCCGGCGCCGGCCGAGCCGGAGCCGAGGGCGCCGAGCGCCTGGGTGAGCGAGCCGGACGCGGCGGTCGAGCCGGCGGAGCCGGTGAGCAGCGCCAGCGCGTTCTGCCCGGCGGCGGTGCTCGCGAGCGCGGACGACAGCGCGGCGGACGCCGGGGCGGCCGTCGGGGTCGCGGCGGCCTGCGGCAGGACCCGCCGGATCGTGGTCGGCTCGGCGTACACGTCGCGGATGGTCACCGACTTGCCCGGCTTCGGGGCGTCGATCATCTGCCCGTCGCCGACGTAGATGCCGATGTGCTTCCCGCCGTTGAGCACGATCAGGTCACCCGGGAGCGCCTGGTCGAGCGACGGGACTTCCTGCCCGAGGGTCGCCTGGTCGCGGGCGACCCGGGGCACCCCCGACGTGATGCCGAGGTCGGCGAGCGACCGGAGCACCAGCCCGGAGCAGTCCAGGCCGCCCTCCGCGAGCGACTCGCCGCCCCAGACGTAGGGCGTGCCGAGGTACTTCTTCGCCGCCTCGACCAGGTCCTGGCCGGTGACCGTCGTGGACAGCGCGTTCGCGGGCACGGTGCCGAGGTCCGCGCCGGCGGCGCCGGTGAGCTGCGCGAGCGCGGCGGCGAAGTCGGTGCCGGCGGTCAGGGAGCCGGAGACCGACGTCGCGGAGGACGCCGAGGACGCCGTCGCGGACGACGTCGACGCGACCGCCACCGCCGCCGGCTCCACGTACGCCCGGATCTCCGCGATGCGGGCCTGCACGGCCGCCACTCCCCCGGTCATCGGTCCCCCTCCGCGTCGGCCCCGGCGGGCACCGCGGCGCGGCGCCGGCCGGCGACCTCGTCCAGCACGACCTGCTCGGCCCGCTGCTCCTCGGCGCGGACGACGGTCTCGTGCTTCTCCTGCAGCTTCTCGAGCGTGCGCGTCTGCGTGCGCGCGGCGGACCACGCCGCGTCGGCGGCGTCGACCTCGTCCTGCGCGACGAGGACCTGGGCGCGCCGGTCGACCAGCAGCGCGGACAGCGCGAGCCGGCTGGCGACGACGGCCTGCACGCCCCGGGGGTCGGCCCCGGGCGGGAAGACGGCGGAGCCGAGCGCGGCCTCGGTCGCGGCGGCGCGCGCCACGGCGGCGTCGCGGCCGCGGGCGCTGGTCGCGCGCTGGGCGGCGGCCTGCTCCTCGGCGAGCGCCCGCAGGCGCAGCAGCCCGGCCAGGCGGAAGGCACGGCTCACGGCAGGTCCCCCATCGCGGCGACGAGCGCGGCGAGCCGCGCCCACGAGTCGGCCGACGGCGCGCGCTCGTCCATGCCCTGCCGCAGGAAGGCGTCGATGTCCGCGCCGTGGGCGACGGCGGCGTCCACCAGCGGGTTCGACCCGGCGACGTACGCGCCGACGTCGAGCAGGTCCTGGGCCTGGCGGCGCGCGGCCATCACGCGGCGGAGCCGGGTGGCGGCGGCCTTCTGGTCCGGGCCGGTCACGCGGGACGCGACGCGCGAGATCGACGCCAGCGCGTCGACGGACGGGAAGTGCCCGGCGACCGCGAGCGACCGCTCCAGCACGACGTGGCCGTCGAGGATGGACCGCGCAGCGTCGGCGATCGGCTCGTTGTGGTCGTCGCCGTCCACCAGCACGGTGTACAGGCCGGTGACCGAGCCGGTCGCGCCGGTGCCCGCGCGCTCCAGCAGCTGGGCGAGCAGCGCGAACGTGCTCGGCGGGTAGCCGCGGGTGGCCGGGGGCTCGCCGACGGACAGGCCGATCTCGCGCTGCGCCATGGCGACGCGGGTGAGGGAGTCCATCATCAGCACGACGTCGTCGCCGCGGTCGCGGAACCACTCGGCGATCCGGGTCGCGACGAACGCGGAGCGCAGCCGGACGAGCGGCGGCTCGTCGGAGGTCGCCACGACGACGACCGACCGGGCCAGGCCCTCGGGGCCGAGGTCGTCCTCGAGGAACTCGCGCACCTCGCGCCCGCGCTCGCCGACCAGGGCGATCACGGAGACCTGCGCGTCGGTGCCGCGGGCGATCATCGACAGCAGGGACGACTTGCCGACGCCGGAGCCCGCGAACAGGCCGAGGCGCTGGCCGCGGCCGGCGGTGACCAGGGTGTCGAGCACCCGCACGCCGAGGTCGAGCGGCTGGGCGACGCGGGCGCGGGCCAGCGGGTGCGGGGCGTGCCCCGTCACCTCGGCGGCCCCGACGCCCAGCAGCGGTCCCTTGCCGTCGATCGGCCGGCCGAGCCCGTCGAGCACCCGGCCGAGCAGGCCCGGGCCCACCGGCGCGGTCAGCGCGGTGCCGCGCGGGCGCACGGGCATCCCGGCGCGCAGACCGTGGGTCGGGCCGAGCGGCATCGCCTGCGCGGAGCCGCGGCCGGTCGCGACGACCTCGGCGGGCACCTCGGTGCCGTCGCCCGGGTCGATGGCCACGAGCTCGCCCACGGCCGCCCCGGTGCCCGCGACCTCGACGGTCAGGCCGACGACGCCGCGCACGGTGCCGACGCGCTCGGGCCGGGCGGCGCCGAGCGCCGCGCCCCACGCGGGGGTGCGCAGCAGCGCGGCGGCGGGCTCGGCGAGCGACGGGACGGCGGACGCCGGACCCGCGGCGGCTCCGGCGCGCGGGGTCGGCAGCACGGCGG
>NZ_JAHVCI010000123.1:0-3073 GCF_019265565.1 Cellulomonas sp. PS-H5 | reverse complement strand
CCCGCCCCCCCGAGCCGCGGCTGGACGCCGCCGCCCCCGGCGCCGCCCACGCCTCCGCGCCCGCCGCGACCCCCGCGCCGTGGCCCCGGCGCCGCCGTCACCGGCGTGGTCGTCGCGCTCATCCTCATCGGCCTGGCCGGTCTGCTCGCCGCCGAGCGCACGGGGGTCTACGACGGCCCGATCGCGGCCGTGGTCGTCGGCGGTGGCCTGGCCCTCGTCGGCCTGGCGATCATCGTCTCCGGGCTCCGCGGTCGCACCGCGGGCGGCCTGACCGCGCTGGCGATCGTCGGCATCGTCGTCGCCGGCCCCGCGGCCGTCGCGGACGACGCCCGCTGGGGCGACTGGGACCGCTGGGACAACGGCAGCGGGCCGGTGCAGAGCATCGACACCGCCGTGACCTCCCGGGCCGTGGCCGAGCGCGGCTACTCGTTCGGCGTCGGCGACGCCACGGTCGACCTCACCGGGGTCCCGCTCACCGACGACACCCTGACCGTGCCGATCAGCGGCGGTCTCGGCGACGTGACGGTCATCGTCCCCGAGGGCGCCGCGGTCGTCGCGGACGTCAGTTCCGGCGCGGGCAACGTCACCTGGAAGGTCGACGGCAAGAACGAGCGCAGCGACGGCGTCGGCCACGACCGCACCTTCACCAGCGAGGCCATGTCGGGCCGCGAGGGCGCCGAGATCGAGCTCACGGTCGAGGTCGGCGTCGGCAGCATCACCATCGAGGAGGACTGATGACCAGCACCGGCCCCGAGGCCCCACGTCCCGACGGCGCGGACGAGCCCGTCACCGAGCGCATCGCGCGCACCGACGCGGAGGCACCCGACGACGCCACCGAGCAGATCGACCGGGTCGACGCGGCTGCGGCCGCCGAGGACGCGGACGACGCCACCCAGCAGATCGACGCCGTCGGCGACACCGCGGTGATCGACACGCAGGACGCCGGGCGTCGGACCGACGCGGCGGACGACACCGCGGTGATCGAGACGCACGACGCCACCCAGCGGATCGACGCGGCCGGCGACACGGCGGTCATCGAGACGCACGACGCCACCCAGCGGATCGACGCGGCGGGCGACACGGCGGTCATCGAGACGCACGACGCCGGCCGTCGGACCGACGACACGGCGGGCGTCGCGACCCACGACGCGACGCAGCGGATCGACGCCGTGGGCGAGACCGCGCGCCTCGACACCGTCGCAGGGACCGCCCCGGCCGACGACGAACCGACCGCGACCGGTGCACCGCTGGCGCCCGCGCCACCGGTGCGGCAGTCGTCCTGGGCGGCAGCCCCGGCCACCGGCCCGTCGACCGGCCCGTCCCCGTACGGCTCCCCGGGCACGCCGGCGTACGGCGCACCCGCGGGCGGGGGCGCGGCATACGGCGCCCCCGCGTACGGCACCCCGGCGACGCCGGCCCCGGCCCCCGTGCCGGAGCCCGAGGACCGCGGCCCGCGGGCAGGCACCGTGGTGTGGGGCCTGATCGTCGCGGCGGTCGGCATCCTGGTGCTCGCCGTCGCGGCGGGCGTCAGCATCGACCTGCAGCTCGCGCTCATCGTGCTGCTGGCCGCGGCGGGCGTCGCCCTCCTGGTCGGCTCGCTCCTGACCGCGGGCCGCCGCAAGCGCCGCGAGCAGCGCGCCGCCCGCTGACCCCGGCGTCGCAGCCGGCGCACCGCCCGCGACGCCGGCGCACCGCCCACCGAGCAGTCGACGCGTCGAGCGAGTACTCCGCGAGTACTCGCTCGACGCGTCGACTGCTCGCTCGGCGTCGGGTGGTTCCGGGGCGCGCTGAGCCTCCGAGACCGGGGCGCGAGATCGGCCTGTGGACGACCGCCGCGCCGCAGGTGCCGTCCGGCAGGGTGGAGGCATGGGCAGCGCCAGGGCACTCGCAGAACCGCGCGCAGCTGCCCTCGCCCCCGTCACCGCCGACGACGTGCGCGCGAGCGGACTGGCAGGGGAGGACCTCCGCCGCGCCGTGCGAGCAGGTGCGTTCGTGCGCGTCCGGCACGGCGCATACGTGCCCACCACGACCTGGGAGTCCGCCGACCGGGCCGAGCGTCACCGCCTCCTCGTCCGCGCCGCGGCCCGCAGCCTCGCAGCACCCGTGTTCGGGTACGAGTCGGCCGCCGCGATCTGGCGGCTCCCTCTGCTCGAGGGATGGCCGTCGGACGTGCAGGTCCTGATCCTGGACGCGCGGGGCACTCCTTCGACCCGCGGCGTGCGGCGACACCGAGTGACCACCCTCCCGGATGTGCGCGCCGTCGACGGCGTGACCGTCACGTCGCTCGCCCGCACCGTCGTCGACCTGTCCCGGACAGGGTCCTTCGCGCGCGGGCTCGCACTGGCCGACGACGCTCTGCACCGGCACCGGGTCGACCTGGACGACCTTGCCCGGGAGCTCGCCGCCGCGGGGAGCGGGCGCGGGGTCCGCGCGGCCCGCCGGGTGCTGGCCGAGGCGGACGCCGGTGCCGAGTCGCCCGGGGAGTCGCTGAGTCGTGCACGGATGATCGAGCTCGACCTGCCGCGGGCTGCGCTGCAGCGCGAGGTGCGCGACAGCAGCGGGCTCGTCGGTCGCGTCGACTTCCTCTGGGAGGAGCTCGGAGTCGTCGGCGAGTTCGACGGCCGGCTGAAGTACCGCGTGGACGGGGTCGGTGACAGCGCCGCCGTCGAGGACAGGGTGTGGGCGGAGAAACGCCGGGAGGACCGGATCCGCGCCACGGGCCTGCGGGTCGTCCGTTGGACGTGGCGCGACGCCCTCGACCCTGGCCGCCTGGCGCGCGTGCTCGCGACCGCCGGGGTCCGCCCCGCCCCCTGACGCACGGCCGGCGCGGCACCGCGCTCGGCCGCGCCGACCCGCCGGCGCCACCTCAGCCCGGCCGGCGCCATGCCGGCCCCACCGCACGGTCACGCCGCGCGCTTGCGTCACGCGCCGAGCGGGCACCCGACACGTCGAGCGGGTAGTCAGCGACTACTCGCTCGACGTGTCGACTACTCGCTCGGCGGCAGGTGCCGCGCGGCGCGCGCCGGGCGCGCGGCGGGCGCGCGCCCGAGGACGGCCGAGGGCCGGGACCCCC
>NZ_JAHVCI010000122.1:0-3160 GCF_019265565.1 Cellulomonas sp. PS-H5 | reverse complement strand
GTACCCGCCCGCGGTGCCCGGGTACCCGCTCGCGCCGGCGGTGCCGGGGTACCCGCCTGCGCCGGCGACGCCGGGCGACGCGGCGCCGCCCGCGCCGGGGTCGTTCGCCCCACCCGCGCCGGGGCCCTACGCCGCCCCACCCGCGTCGGGCGCCCCCGCGGCCCCGCCTGCGGATCCCGGCACGAACCCCTCCGCCGCGTCGCGGGCCGACGGCGCTCGGAGCGGCCCCGCCCCGGCGTGGCCCGGTCGGCAGCGCCCGGGACCCGGCGCTGGCTGAGCCGCGCACGGGGGTTGTCGGGACCCCACAACGGGGGCGCGCCCGTCTTGACGGCGCCCGGGGCCCTGGACCTACGGTGGCGTAGCCTACGCTGGCGTAGGTTAGACACGGCCCCGAGGAAGCCCGGGACCACCCCCAGCCCGAAGGAGAACCGCGTGAGCACCAGCGGTCCGCTCACCGACGACGGCCTGGTCCAGCTGCTCACGCCCGCGGGCGAGCGCGTCGACCACCCCGACTACAGCGCCCGGGTCGCCCACCTCGACGCCGATGCCCTGCGCGGTCTGTACCGCGACATGGTGCTCGTGCGGCGCTTCGACACCGAGGCGACCGCCCTCCAGCGGCAGGGCGAGCTCGGCCTCTGGGCGCAGTGCCTCGGCCAGGAGGCCGCGCAGGTCGGCTCCGGGCGCGCGCTGGCCCCGCAGGACTACGTGTTCCCCTCGTACCGGGAGCACGGCGTCGCGCACACCCGCGGCCTGGACCTCACACAGCTGCTCCAGCTGTTCCGCGGCGTCGACCATGGCGGCTGGGACCCCGAGGAGTTCAACTTCCACCTGTACACGCTGGTGATCGGGTCGCACACCCTGCACGCCACCGGGTACGCGATGGGCGTGCAGCGCGACGGCGCGGTCGGCACCGGCGACCCCGAGCGCGACACCGCGGTCGTCACCTACTTCGGCGACGGCGCGACCGCCCAGGGCGACGTCAACGAGGCGCTGGTGTTCGCCGCGGTGAACAACGCGCCGCTGGTGCTGTTCCTGCAGAACAACCAGTGGGCGATCTCCGAGCCGACGACCCGCCAAGCGCGCGTCCCGCTCGCCGCGCGCGGCCCGGGCTTCGGCGTGCCGAGCGTCCGCGTCGACGGCAACGACGTGCTGGCCACCTACGCCGTGACCGCCGAGGCGCTGGAGCGCGCCCGGTCCGGCGGCGGCCCGACCCTGGTCGAGGCGTTCACCTACCGGATGGGCGCCCACACCACCTCCGACGACCCGTCGCGGTACCGCTCGGCGGCGGAGGAGGACTACTGGCGCCAGCGCGACCCGATCGACCGGCTGGAGAAGCACCTCGCCGCGACCGGCGAGCTGTCCGACGCCTTCCGGGCCGACCTGACCGCCGAGGCCGACGCCCTCGGCGAGCGGATCCGGACGTTCGTGCGGTCGCTCGGCCGCCCGGCCACCAGCACGATGTTCGACCACGTGTACGCGACGCCCCACGCGGTGGTGGACGCGGAGCGCGCGTGGTTCGAGCGGTACGAGGCCTCGTTCGCGGGAGGGGAGCACCGGTGAGCACGCAGCGGATGACGTTCGCCAAGGCGATCAACGCGGGCCTGCGGGCCGCCCTGGAGCGGGACCCGAAGGTCATGCTCATGGGCGAGGACATCGGCGCGCTCGGCGGGGTGTTCCGGGTGACCGACGGGCTGGCGAAGGACTTCGGCAGCGACCGGGTGGTCGACACCCCGCTCGCCGAGTCCGGCATCGTCGGCACCGCGATCGGCCTCGCGCTGCGCGGCTACCGCCCGGTGTGCGAGATCCAGTTCGACGGGTTCATCTTCCCGGCGTTCGACCAGATCACCACCCAGCTGTCGAAGATGCACTACCGCTCGCGCGGCCGGCTGAACCTCCCGGTCGTCATCCGGGTGCCGTTCGGCGGAGGCATCGGCGCGGTCGAGCACCACAGCGAGTCGCCCGAGGTGCTGTTCGCGCACACCGCCGGCCTGCGCGTGGTCAGCCCGTCCGACCCGCAGGACGCCTACACGATGATCCAGCAGGCGGTCGCCTCGCCGGACCCGGTGATGTTCTTCGAGCCCAAGGGCCGGTACTGGGAGAAGGGCGACGTCGACACGGACGCCGACCCGCTGGCCGCCGCCTCCGTCCTGGACGGCGCGCGCGTGCTCCGCCCGGGCACCGACGTCACGCTCGTGGCGCACGGCCCGACCGTCGCCACGGCCCTGCGGGTCGCCGACGCGGCCGCCGCCGAGGGGCGCAGCGTGGAGGTCGTCGACCTGCGCACGATCTCGCCGCTCGACATCACCACGGTCGCCGAGTCGGTGCGGCGCACCGGCCGGTGCGTCGTCGTGCACGAGGCCCCGGTCCTGTACGGCACCGGCGCCGAGGTCGCGGCGCGGGTCACCGAGGAGTGCTTCTACCACCTCGAGGCGCCCGTGCTCCGGGTCGGCGGGTTCCACACCCCGTACCCCGTGGCCAAGCTGGAGCACGAGTACCTGCCCGGGCTCGACCGCGTCCTCGACGCCGTCGACCGCGTGCTCGCCTCCTGACCCCGCGGGCGCCCGCGCCCCCACGCCGACCACCGCCCGCACCACCCCGAGGAGCACCGACCGTGCCGTCCTTCCAGCAGTTCCGCCTCCCCGACGCCGGCGAGGGCCTCACCGAGGCCGAGATCGCCGCCTGGCACGTCGCCGTCGGCGACACCGTGGCGATCAACCAGACGATCGTGGAGATCGAGACGGCGAAGTCGCTGGTCGACCTGCCGAGCCCGTTCGCGGGCGTGGTGACGCGGCTGCTGGTCGAGGAGGGGACGACCGTCGAGGTCGGCACCCCGATCATCGAGATCGACACCGACCCGACCGGGGACGCCCCCGCGGACCTCGCGCCCGGCGCCGGGCCCGAGGTGCCGGTGCACGGGCCGACGTCGGACGCCGACCCGGTGCAGGCGGGTGCCCCGGTGGCGCGGCACGCGTCGGCGCCGGCCGTCGAGGCCGAGGCCGAGGAGCCGGGCGGTGCGGTGCTGGTCGGCTACGGCACCGCCGCGGCGCCGACCGCGCGCCGGGCCCGGTTCACCTCCGCCGAGGGCGACGTCGACGCGGGCGCGGCCGGCCCGGACGCGACCGGCGCGGGTGCCGCCGCGGTCCGGCCCACGACCGCGGGG
>NZ_JAHVCI010000121.1:0-3183 GCF_019265565.1 Cellulomonas sp. PS-H5 | reverse complement strand
CGCGCGGGCGGCCGTCGCGGCCGCCGAGGAGGCGTGGCAGGCCGAGCAGGACCGGCTCGCGGCGGAGCGCGCCGCGGCCGCCCGGGCGCAGGCGTCGTCGTCGGCCGGGACGCGCGGGACGGCGGGCACGGCGTCCGGCGCGACGCGGCCCACCGGCGGGTCCGCCGGCGGCTCGACGACCGGGACGGGCGGCGGCCGCTACGACGGCTGGCTGTCCCGCTGGTCGCCGGGCGACCCCGTGCCGGACGGCTGGACCGTGGTCGTCGAGACCGAGGGCGGCGGCTGGGGCGGCGACGAGTTCGGCAACGTCTGGGAGCTCGAGTGACCGGCGCGCACCCGGGGAGGCGCCGCTGAGCAGAGCCTGACCCCGACGAGACGACGCACGACCGACCGCACCCAGCGGAGAGGGCCCGGTGCTGGCACACCGGACCCTCGCGCCCGCTCGACAGTTCCTCAGGAGACCTGACATGCAAGCACGGCCATCTTGGCATGCCCGCCGCGCCACCTCGGCGCTGCTCGCCGCCACCCTCGCAGCGGGGGCGGGCCTCGCCCTGCTGCTCGCCCCCGGCCCGGCGCCCGCCGCCGCGGCGGTGCCGGCGACCGGCATCAGCATCACCCCGTCCGGCTACGGGCCCGTCCAGCTCGGCCCGCTCGACGGACCGGCCGGGTCCGACGAGCACGGGTACTGCGTCCAGGCGCGGGTGACCGCGTCCGGACCCGCCGACACCGTCCGCGGCGCGACCCACGTGGACGACCCGCAGCTGGCGGCCGCCCTCGCCCGGCACCGCTGGTCGACGGACGACCTGACCCAGGCGGCGCTCGGCTACGAGGTGCACCAGCGGCACCAGCGCTCCGGCTCGATGGCGGGCGGCGACGTCGACGCCGTCCGCGGCCTGCTCGCGGCCGCGACCCCGCAGGCGGTGAAGGACCGGGCCGATCAGATCATGGCGCAGGCGGCGGCCGAGGCCGGGCCGTGGACCGGCGTCGCCGGGTCGGTGTCGGGGGAGGGCACCCGGACCGGCGAGATCCGCGGGATCCACCTGCGGTCCGCGTCGGGCCAGCTCGTCGCCGGCGTCCCGTTCACGCTCACCCTCAGCGGTCCGGCGACCCTGGACGCCACGGGCACCCGCACCTACTCCGGCACGACCACGACGGCGCCGATCACGCTGGGCTGGACCGCGACCGGCAACGGCACGGTGTCGTACGAGGTCCGGTTCCCGGACGCCTGGCGCACGACGGTGACCGTGCTCGAGCTGGCCGCGAACCGCCAGGACCAGCTCACCTACGGCAACCGACCCGGGCACGACCCGGCGGAGGTGTCGGTCCCCGGTGAGCCGTTCGAGGTGGTCCGGGACTTCCGCCCGCGCGCGACCACCACCGTGCGCGACGTCGTGATCGGCGCCGGCGACCCCCTCGTCGACGTGGTGACGTTCGCCGCGGCGCCCGGGGACGAGTGGGCCGTGCTCGACGGCGTCCCGGTCGCCCTCCCCGCGGACGTCACCTGGTACGGGCCGTACGACAGCCCGCAGCCGCAGGCCGAGGCGCCGCCCGCGGACGCGCCGGTCGCCGGGGTCGAGCGCGTCGTCGCCGAGGGGCCCGGCACGGTCAGCACCGCGGGCACCGTGCACGCGAGCGGCCCGGGCTTCTACACCGCGGTCGTCACGATCCGCCGGGCCGACGCGGGGCCGTTCGCCGACTACGTCCGCGAGGACTTCGCCGCTCCGTGGTTCGAGGAGGCGGAGACGGCGGTCGACCGGTTCGACCTCGTGCACGAGTCGGAGGTCCGGGAGTACAACGTCGCGCCGGGCGGCCGGGCGTTCGACCGCATCACGATCAGCGGCTACCCCGACGACCACGGCCAGTTCGGCGGGCTCGGCGGCTGGGCGGCCGACCTCGGGGAGGCGACGGTCACGGTCTACGGCCCGCTGGCGGCGGCGCCCGACCGCCCGGACGTGCCCGAGGACGCCCCGGTGCACTGGACGGACACGCTCGCGGCGGTGGACGGCGTGTTCGAGGTGGGCTACGACGACGCGCACCCGGTGCTCGCGCCGGTGCGGGCCACCCACCCGGGCGGCGACTACTTCGTGTTCGTCTACGCGTTCGCCGGGGACGACCGGGTCGAGGCCTACGTCAGCCCGTTCGACGACGTGCGGGAGGTGTTCTACGTGCCCGGTCCGCCCGAGGTCGTGGTGCCGCCCTCCGTCGTGACCCGGGCGCAGCCGTCCGCCGCGACCGGTGCGCCGATCCACGACGTCGCCCTGGTCACCGGTACGACCGACCCGGGCGACCACCTGGTGTTCCGGGCCTACGGCCCGCAGGACCCCGAGGCCGAGCCGGTGTGCGACGAGGACACGCTGCTGTGGACGTCCGAGGCGGTGCCGGTGCCCGCGGCCGGCCTCTACGACTCCGGCAGCGCGCCGGCCCCCGACCGGGAGGGCGCCGTCTACTGGGTCGAGACGCTGCACGCCGCGGACGGGTCCGTCCGGCACGCCGGCGTCTGCGGGCTGCCCTACGAGACGACACTCGTGACCGCGGACCTGGCGGTCCGGACGCAGGCGCGCTCCGGTGCGCCGGAGGGTTCGTCCGCGCCTGACGAGGGTGGCGACGGGCTGCAGGGCTCGGCCGCGCCCGAGGGCTCCGGGGAGCCCGACGCGAGCGCCGACGGGCCGGTGGTCGGCGACGCGCTCTGGGACGTCGTGGTCGTCAGCGGCACGGTCCCGGCGGGGGCGACCACGGTCGTCGACCTGTTCCACGCACCGGAGGGCGAGCCGCTCGACTGCACCGAGCCGGTCTGGACGTCGGCGCCGATCCCGCTGGCCGACGGCCCGGGGGAGTACGTCACGGGCCGGTACCCGACGACGGAGCCCGGAACCTACGGGTACGTCGAGCGCACCACCGCCGCGGACGGGACCGTGCTGTCGACCGGGGAGTGCGGCGACCCGGCCGAGACGCTGACCGTCGCGGCGCCCGTGCCCACGCCCGAGGCGGCGCCGGAACCGGAGCAGCCGCTCGCGGTCACGGGCGCGGACGCGGCGCTCCTCGGCGGGGCGGCGCTGCTGCTCGTCGCGGGCGGGGTGGCCGTGGCGGTGCACCGGGCGCGGCTGCGGCGCGCGCTCGACGCGACCGCAGCCGACGAGGGGTGGCCCGCGCCGTGAGCCGGCGCCCGCGGCGCGCGGTCCGGCC
>NZ_JAHVCI010000120.1:0-3332 GCF_019265565.1 Cellulomonas sp. PS-H5 | reverse complement strand
AGAGCCGCAGCCGCAGCCGGGCGGCGGCGCCGCGGTCGCCGGGGAGCAGCGCGCGCGGCACCGCGCCGAGCGCCACGGCCGCGCGGGCGGACGCCCAGCCGGCCGCGCCGTGGTGCGTCCGGAAGTACCGCTCCTGGGACGCGTGGAAGTGCGTCTCGCGCCGGGTCGGGTCGGTGCTGGTGCCGGCGCCGACGTGGCCGGCGAGGACGTCCTCCACCACGGCCGAGCGCCAGCCGGCGTCGTGCGCGCGGCGCTGCCAGTCGGTCTCCTCGGAGTACAGGAAGAACCGCTCGTCGAACCCGCCGACCGCGGCCAGCGCCTCGGCCCGGAGCAGCAGCACGGAGCCGATCACGAAGCCGCCGGCGGTCTCCGGGACGCCGAGGCCCGCGGCCTGGCGCCACGCGGCGGCCGGCGTCGGGAACGGCCAGCGCACCCGGGCCGGGGCGCCGTCGTCGTCGACCTGGGCGGGGCCGACGGCGGCGAGGTCGGGCGCTGCGCGCAGGGCGCGGTGCAGCGCCCGCACGCCGGCCAGGTCGACCCGGGCGTCCGGGTTGAGCAGCAGGACGTCCGCGCCGGGGCGCGCGCTGCGCACCCCGAGGTTCACGGCGGCGGCGAACCCGAGGTTGGCCCCGGGGTCGAGGTAGCGCGCCCCGGCGGCCTCGGCGACGCGGCGCACCTCGGGGTCGCCGGAGTTGTCGACGACGGTCACGCGCAGCGCGCCGGCCACGGGCGCGAGCGCCCGCGCGAGCAGCTCGGTGGCCCCGAAGGCGACGACGACGACCTCGGGGTCGCCTACGGCGCGCTCGCCGAGATCGGTGGTCCCGCTCGAGATCGGTGCCTGGAACCGCCGATCTCGGGGCGAACCACCGATGTCGGCGCCTGCAGCGCCCGCGACGACCTCGCGGTACATCGCCTCGTAGCGCTCGGCGATCGCCGACCACGTGTACTCGGCTGCGCGCTCCGTGCCCGCCGCGCGCATGCGCGCCGCCCGGCCCGGCTCGTCCACGACCGCCACGAGGGCGGCGGCCAGCGCCGCGGCGTCGCCCGGGGGCACCAGCGTGCCGGCACCGCCGACGACGTCGCGCAGCGCCCCGCTGTCCGAGGCGACCACGGGCACGCCCGCGGCCATCGCCTCGACCGCGACCCGGCCGAACTGCTCGAGCCAGCCGGGCGTCGGCACGGACGGCACCGCGAGCACGTCGAGGCCCCGGTAGAACGCGGCGAGCGCCTCCCCGGAGAGGTGCCCGTGGAACGTGACGCGGCCCGCCAGCGCGGGCGTCGCGGCCCGGGCGCGCAGCGCGGCCTCGTGCGGGCCGGCCCCGGCGATCGCCACGGTGATCCGCGGGTCGGCCTCGGCGGCGTCGAGCAGCACGTCGAGCCCCTTGTGCGGGTGCAGGAGGCGGCCGACGTAGCCGGTGCGTGCGGGGGCGGCCGCACCGACTACGCCGGCGTCCGTGGGGGCGCCCTCGTCCCGAGCGCCCGTCGTCCGGTCGCCCGCGTCCTGAGCTCCCGGGTGCCCGGCGCCCGCGTCCTGCGCGCCGGGGGGTTCGACGCCGAGGCCGATGACGTGCGCGGGGGCGGTGAGCCCCTTGGCACGCAGCACGTCGCCGGCCTCGGCGTTGCACACGCTGACCGCGCCCGCACCGCGCAGCGCCCGGCGCTCCCACCAGCGGAACGGCACGGGGTAGCGCTTGGCGATGTTCTGCGCGGAGTAGAGCACGTAGGGGACGCGCGACCGGCGCAGCGCCCGGAGCAGCAGCACCTCGGCCGTGGCCAGGGCGGCGGGCTCCTCGTGCAGGTCGAGCACGTCCCAGTCCTCGCCGAGCGCGCGCCAGATCGGGCGCGGGTCGTAGAGGAACACGTTCGGGTGGCCGCCGATCGTGCGCACGCCGACGACGTCCTCGCCCGGCTGCGGCTTGAGGTCGACGTCCCGGCCGCCCTCCTCCCAGGTGCGCGCGCTCAGCGTCCGCACCGTCAGGCCGCGGGCGCGCAGGGCGGCCTCGCGCCCGCGCCACGCCGTGACGACGGCGCTGTGGGACACCCGGAGCACGCGCATGGGGACCATCGTGCCGGTCACCTCCACAAATCGGACATCTGGTGCAAAAGGTTCACCCGACCGGCGTGGGTGAAACACCCGCCACCTCGGTGAGCACGGCGTCCAGCTGGCCCCGCGCCCAGGCCCAGTCGTGGGTCCGCGCCCAGGACCGGCAGCGCGACCCGATCCGGCGGCGCAGCGCCTCGTCGTCGGCGAGGGCCTCGAGCGCCGCGGCGAGCTCCGCCGGGTCGTCCGGGCGCACCAGCACGCCCGCGTCGCCCGCGACCTCGGGGATGCCGCCGATCGCCGACGCCACGACGGGGACCCCGCTGGCCATGCCCTCCATGACGGTGAGCGCGAACGGCTCCGCCCACCGCGAGGGCACGACCACGACGTCCGCGTCCCGGTACACCGCGGCCACCTCGGCGCGGGGGGTGAACGGCAGCAGCCGCACCCGGTCGCCCAGCGCCGCGGCCTTCGCGCGCAGGTCCCGCTCGTACGGCGACGGGGCCGCGCCCGCGTCGAAGTTCTGCGAGCCGACCATGGTCAGCTCGACGTCGTCCCGGCCGAGCCGCGCGACCGCGTCCAGGACCACGTCCGCGCCCTTGTCCGGGATCATCCGGCCGACGAACAGCACCCGCAGCCGCTCGCCGCGCCCCGGGTCCGCGCGCGGCACGAACCGGGTGGTGTCGACGCCGTTCGGCACGACCCGGAGCCGGTCGCGCAGCCGCGCGGGCAGGTGCGCCGCGGTCTGGTCGGCCAGCGCGCCGCTCACGCAGACGATCGCGGCGGCCCGGCCGAGCACCTTGTCGGCCTCCCGGGGGGAGTAGGTGCGCAGCAGCAGGTTGTGCGCGTACAGGACTGCCGCGTGCCGGTCGTGCACCAGCGGGACGAGCTGCGGGGCGTTGTGCGCGAGCACCACACCGGGCTCCCACGCGTCCTGGTCGCCGAGCGTCGGGCGCAGCGCGCGCCGCACGCCCGGGCGGGGGAGGCCCAGCCGGCCGGCGAGGGCGTCGACGTACCGGTCTGCCGGGCGCGCGCCCGCGAGCGGGTAGCCCACCGGCTCGGCGCTCGGGTACCGGTCGGGGTAGGTGCCGTCCGCGACCACCACGCGCGGCCGCGGGGCCGCGCCGGCCGGGAGCGCCGCGCACAGGCCGTCGACGACCGTCGGGATCGCCGAGCCGGTGCGCGGGGAGAAGTGGTCGCCGGGCGTGAGCACGTGCACCTCGGGCACGCGCGCGGCCGCGCCCGCTTCCCCGCGCGCGGCAGCGCCGGCCGCGCCGGCCGCACCCGCGCC